>JBIKTA010000551.1:0-2614 GCA_044348315.1 Burkholderiaceae bacterium
CCCGATGCTCACCAAGTCCACTCCGGAAGGCGCCCGCGATTATCTCGTGCCGTCCCGTGTCAATGCGGGCCAGTTCTTCGCCTTGCCCCAGTCGCCTCAGCTCTTCAAGCAATTGCTGATGGTGTCGGGCTTTGATCGCTACTACCAGATCACCAAGTGTTTCCGCGACGAAGATTTGCGCGCTGACCGGCAGCCTGAGTTCACCCAGATCGACTGCGAGACGTCCTTTCTGAGCGAGACCGAGATCCGTGCCATCTTTGAGCGGATGATCCGCGAGGTCTTCCAAAAGGCCATCGGGGTGAGCCTGCCCGGACCCTTTCCGCAGATGAGCTATGGCGAGGCCATGCAGCGCTTCGGCTCGGACAAGCCCGACCTGCGGGTCAAGCTCGAGTTCACCGAGCTCACCGACGTGATGAAGGACGTCGATTTCAAGGTCTTCAGCGCGGCCGCCAACATGGAGGGCGGCCGGGTCGTGGCGCTGCGGGTGCCTGGTGGGGCCAGCATCTCCCGCGGCGAGATCGACAACTGGACGCAGTTTGTCGGGATCTACGGGGCCAAGGGTCTCGCCTGGATCAAGGTCAACGAGGCTGCGCGCGGGCGCGAGGGCCTGCAGTCACCCATCGTCAAGAACCTTCATGATCAGGCGGTCGCGGCCATTTTGGCGAGCAGCGGCGCGGCCGATGGCGACCTGATCCTGTTTGGCGCCGACCGTGCAAAAGTCGTCAACGATGCGATCGGGGCCCTGCGGATACGGATCGGGCATTCTGATTTTGGCCGTCGGAACGGACTTTTCGAAGAAGCCTGGAAGCCGCTCTGGGTCGTTGATTTTCCCATGTTCGAACACGACGAGGAGGCGGGCCGCTGGGCGGCCGTGCACCACCCCTTCACGGCGCCCAAGGACGGCCACGAAGACCATCTCGTGAGTGACCCGGGACGCTGCCTCGCCAAGGCCTACGACATGGTGTTGAACGGCTGGGAAATCGGTGGCGGCTCGGTCCGTATTCATCGGGAAGAGGTGCAGAGCAAGGTCTTTCGTGCGCTCAAGATCGGTCCCGAAGAGGCGCGTGGCAAATTCGGCTTTCTGCTCGATGCCCTGCAGTACGGCGCGCCGCCTCACGGTGGGATTGCCTTTGGGCTCGATCGCATTGTCACGATGATGGCGGGTGCCGAATCGATTCGCGACGTGATCGCGTTTCCGAAGACCCAGCGGGCGCAGTGTCTGCTCACCGCTGCGCCCTCGGGCGTCGAGGAGCGGCAATTGCGCGAATTGCATATCCGACTGCGTGGCGTCGATGTGCAGCCAAGCTGAACGCCTGCTCAGACGAGCGGGGTGACCGGACATGGCGGGCAGCAAGATTCCTGAATCGGTGCTGGTGGTGATACACACCCCGGATCTGCAGGTGTTGCTGCTCGAGCGCGCCGACCATCCCGGGTTCTGGCAGTCGGTCACCGGCAGCAAGGACACGCCCGCTGAGTCACTGGTCGAAACCTGTCGACGCGAGGTGTTCGAGGAGACTGGCATCGCGGTCGATCGCCATCGCCTCACCGATTGGCAGGTGACCCAGCGCTACGAGATCTACCCCCACTGGCGCCATCGTTACCCCGAGGGTGTCACGCACAATACCGAACACGTGTTCGGCCTGGAACTCGACCAGCCTGTCGAGGTGCGACTCTCGCCCCGCGAGCACCTGTGCGCGCTGTGGCTGCCCTGGGAACAGGCGGCCGAACGCTGTTTCTCCTGCACCAATGTCGAGGCGATCAGACGGTTACCGGCCCGTTTGCGATCGCCCGGTCACCCGCGCTGAAGGCTTGCCAGATGCGCTTGCGGGTGGCGACCTACAATATTCACAAAGGGGTCGTGCGTGACCTCTTCGGGCTGCGCCGCGTCTCGAACATCCATGAATTGCGCGCCCGGGTCCATCAGCTCGAGGCCGACCTGATCCTGCTCCAGGAAGTCCAGGGCGAGCACAGGCGCCACGCTGGCCGCTTCGAGCATTGGCCCAGCGAGCCCCAGGACCAGTTTCTGGCGCGCTCGCCTGGCCTTAAGCACAGCTTCGAGACCGCCTACGGCCCCAATGCCACCTACCTGCACGGCCACCATGGCAATGCCCTGCTGTCGCGTTTCCCCATCATTCATCGGGACAATCGGGATTTTTCTGACCATGCCCTCGAAAAGCGCGGCGTGCTGCACTGCGTGATCGATCTGTCGGGTCAGGCCGTGCACTGTTTCGTGATTCACTTTGGGCTGCTTGCCCGCAGTCGCGAGCGTCAGCTCGAAGCGTTGATCGACTGGATCGGGCGCGCGGTGCCGACAGATACCCCGCTGATCATCGGGGGCGATTTCAATGACTGGCGCAATCAACTGTCGCGGCGACTCTGCGATGCGCTGGGCGTGATCGAAGCCTTCGATGCCCGTCGCCGGGATCAGAGCGATTCGCCCCTGGCCCCGCAGCTCCTTCGCGAGCGGGTGGCGCAGGGCCTGGGTATAGAACACCAGTCGTCGGTCATGGCGCGTCGGGTGCGTTCTGCCCGCACCTTCCCGGCCCTGGTCCCGTGGTTGCGAATGGACCGGATCTACCTGCGCGGCTTTGCGGTGGAGGACGCGCGGGTGCCT
>JBIKTA010000554.1:0-2610 GCA_044348315.1 Burkholderiaceae bacterium
CATGGGAAATCCGTCGCTGGAATCTCTCGGGTCCAATCACTTGGGCGGGAGGAGCTTGGCAGGATCGACCGGTCGACCGTCGCGGCGGATCTCGAAACGCAGGCGCGGCTTGTCGGAATCGGAGCTACCGAGCTCGGCAATCGTTTGTCCCTGCTTGACCTGATCGCCTTCCTTGGCAAGCAGTGCGCGATTGTGCCCGTACACGCTCAGGAACTGATCATCATGCCGAATGATAATCAGATTGCCGTAGCCCTTGGGGCCCTGGCCACTGAAGATCACCCGTCCGTCGGCTGCCGCCGCGACCGGATCTCCAGGGCTGCCGTCGAGGTAGAGCGCCGGATTTTGCGAATCGGAAAATGCTTCGAGCAGCCGACCGCGTACCGGCCAGACAAATCGGCTCGATGCGCTGGCTGCGGGAGCCTGGGCGGCGGCCGAAGGCGCCGGGTCTCGCACAGGCGGACTGGGCTGCGCCGGCGCCGGCACGGTCGAGGCAGAGGCGGCCGGTGGCGACAGCGCGGGAGGCCGTGTGGCCGAGGGACTGCCGGCTGGCGCGGACGGACTCAAGACGGGAGACGGCGGCGAGGCAGCGGAAGCCTGATCATTGACCGAGGCGCTCCCGGCAGCCGGGCGGACCGGCGCCTGACCGATCGGAGCGGTGTCCGACCGAATCGTCTCAATCTGGATGAGCGGCACTTCATCGACCGCTCGCTCAAGGGCACCCGGACGCGAGGTCGCAGCGGACCGCGCGGGCAGGGGCTGCGCGATGGCCGCGGGCGGACGAGATGCCGGGGCCGCCTGGGGCGGGCGCGTTGCGGGAGGGCGGACCACAGATGCCGATGGGGTCCGCGCCGCATCGGCCGCTCGGGGCGAGATCGTCGAACGATCGACGACCGGCGCAGGGGGGCGCGAGCCACAGGCGGCAAGCAATAACGCGCCCAGCAAGGCCGCCGAGAATCGGGCACATCGCCGGAGGGCCAAAGAGGTAAAGTTCATCACCGGAGTCCTGTTGCGAATTGGGTTCTCAGGCCAGGCCATCGCGAAGCGGCACAAATCGTACCGCATCAAGTACCTGAAGGGTCCAGCTAGAGGATCCCTTTCGGGTGACCCGATGGAGGGCTTGGCCGGAAGCAGCGGCCACTGGGGCAAGCAAAGTGCCTCCTGAGGCCATCTGCTCGAGCCAGACGGTCGGAATCTGGTCGCCGGCCGCAGCGGCGATCACCAGATCGAACGGGGCCTGGTCAGGTAAACCCACCCGGCCATCCCCATAAACGAGCCGAAGATTCGCGAGACGGAGGGTCCGCAAATTAGCGCGCGCCCGTTCGTGCAGCCCACGAATCCGTTCGATCGAGATCACTTCGCCAAAGACCCTGGCCAGGACCGCCGCCTGATAGCCGCACCCGGTGCCGATCTCCAGCACCTTGCAACGGGCACGGCGCGCAGGATCGATTCCGGCCGCGAGCAGCTCGAGCATTCTCGCGACCGTGTAGGGTCGGGAGATGGTCTGGGAATGGCCGATCGGCAGCGCCACGTCCTCGTAGGCTCTGCCTGACAAGCCAGCCTCGACGAACAAATGCCTGGGGACTGCCCGCATGGCAGACAGCACGCCGGGATCGCTCACGCCCGAGCGCTCAAGACCTTCGACCATGGCGGCCACCGCGCGCTCGGAGGCTCCGCCGGGCGGGTGGGTGGCCGGGAAGATGGGAGCGGCCGTATCCCTTGCTGCCCGGCGCGTTCCGGGCTGTGACACTCGCGCCGGGGCCCGCGGCCTTTCGTCAGCCACCTCGATTGCAGCACGGTCCATCCAGCGAGGTATTTGAGACATGGTCAGCACGGTTCGGTCAATTCGCCCGGCAACGGGACAACGCCGGATTGCGGAAACGCGACCCAAGCTCTAGGTCACCCAGCTTCGCACAGAATCGAGCTGGGTACGGCCCGTCAGGTCGATATCAAGGGGCGTCACCGACACAAAACCCTGCTCGACCGCATGAAAATCCGTCCCCTCACCGGCGTCCCGGACTGAACCAACGGGGCCGATCCAATAGATCGTCTCGCCTCTGGGATTATTGGTGCGGATCACGCCTTCGGTCGGATGTCGCTTGCCGAGACGGGTGACCTGCGTGCCGCGGAGACCTTCGATCGGGCACCCAGGAATATTGACATTGAGGAGCATCGGCTCGCCCAGCCCCTTGCGAATGACCCGCTCCAGGATCTGGCGTACCGCTCGCTCGGCCGTGTCGAGGTGTTCAAACCCACGGCGTGCGATTGAAAAGGCAATCGCCGGCACCCCCAGTAAATGTCCCTCCATCGCCGCGGCAACTGTACCGGAGTAGATCGTATCGTCGCCCATGTTGGCGCCGTCGTTGATCCCCGAAATCACCAGGTCCGGGCGACCTTCGAGAAGGCCGGTGATGCCGACGTGCACACAATCGGTGGGTGTGCCGTTGACGTACAGGAAACCGCTGGCCGCTTTACGGACGGATAGGGGGCGATCCAGGGTGAGGGAGTTGGAGGCGCCACTGCGATCTCGCTCGGGGGCGATGACAATCACCTCGCCGAAGGATCGAGCGACTCGCGCGAGCGTTTCGATGCCCGGCGAAAAATAGCCATCAT
>JBIKTA010000553.1:0-2610 GCA_044348315.1 Burkholderiaceae bacterium
GCACCCGCAGGGTTGTGCGCCCGCTCCATCAGTCGATCAAGGTTTCGTCCATCGCGCGCAGGACGCGCGCTGAGGAGTCGGTCTCATCCAGGGGATCTCGGCGCAGCCGGTGGCGCAGCGCCATGGGCGCAACGGTGCGCAGATCGCTGAGGGTCACCTCATCACGCCCCTCCAACGCAGCCACCGCCTTGGCCGCGCGCATCAGGCTCAATTCGCCCCGCAAGCCATCGGTGCCCAGCCGCCGGCAGAGGTCGGTCGACTTCAGCAGCAAGGCATCGGACAGCGTCACCCCGAGCACGTGCTTACGCGCACGCACCAGACGCCGGGAGAGCGCCGTCTGCGCCTTGGCGTGGCTCGCTACAAATCCCGCAGGGTCCCGCTCAAAAGCCTCGCGCCGACGCAGCACCTGCAGGCGCTCGCCCAAATCCTGTGGGGTACGCACCTCGACCGCGAGGCCGAAACGATCGAGCAACTGTGGGCGCAGTTCGCCCTCTTCCGGATTGCCACTGCCCACCAGCACGAACCGTGACGGATGGACGACGCTCAGGCTCTCGCGCTCGATCCGGTTTTCGCCGGACGCTGAGACGTCGATCAGCAAATCGACCAGATGATCCTCGAGCAGGTTGACCTCGTCGATGTACAAAAAGCCCCGGTTGGCACGCGCGAGTAATCCCGGTTCAAACGCCTTTTCGCCCGAAACCATCAGCCGCTCGAGATCGAGGGCGCCCAGAATCCGGTCCTCGGTGGCCCCCAATGGCAAGTCGACAACCGGTACCGGTCGCTCAGACGCTCGCGGCCGGGCCGCCGAGCCCTCACCGCAACGCGCGCATAGCCCCGCCCTAGCCTCAGGCGCGCACTGATAGGCGCAACCCTCCACGGCGCGAATCGGCGGTAAAACCGCCGCCAGCGCACGAACCGCGGTCGATTTGCCGGTTCCCCGATCACCCAGAATGAGGACCCCTCCGATCAGGGGATCGACTGCGGCAATCAGAAGACCCTGCTGCATTTCCTGCTGGCCGACGAGTGCAGTAAACGGAAAAACGGGGCGCGGAACGCTATTCATTCGGGAAGCGCCTCCTGGCGCACACGGGCGACGCGCGGCCAGCGACGCGCCAGATCAAGGGCGTGCAGCAGGCCGGAGCCCGCAAGCAGCATCAGAGTGGGACCGTCCAGTCGATCGCTGACGTTGAGCCGTAGCGCAAGCATCAAGGCGAGCCCAGCGGCCAGCCCAGCCGCCAGATCGGCGGGCGCAGGGCCCAGCCCCCGCGCACGGTACAGCCACCACAACGCGAGCCACTCTGCGAGCAGGCCGGCCAGCACGAGGTCCAGCACCCAGACGCCAGGGAGCCATGGAGTCACTTGGCAATCTTTCCGGAAAATCGAGACAGCCTCGATTATGACGGCACAGCCGCGATCGTCAACCTAAGCTGACAGGTGTTGAGGATCGAAGGTCTGCTGCCGAGGACGACTCGATCACCCCGCCCCCTAAGCAAATCTCGCCGTGATAGAGCACAGCGCTCTGCCCGGGCGTGACCGCCCACTGAGGCTCGCTGAAGTGGAGCGCGAAACGTATCGCACCGGCCTCGTGCAGCCTGCAGTGGGCGTCAGTCTGCCGATATCGGGTCTTGGCAGAAAGCGCAAGCGCCGCGTCCGGCGCCTGACCGGCGATCCAGTGCGCCTGATCTGCGACCAGCCCGTCGGCACACAACCAGGGATGATCGTGCCCCCGAACCACATAGAGGGCATTGGCGGCGAGGTCCTTGCGCGCGGCGAACCAGGGCTCACCCCCGGAACCCCGGGTGCCGCCGAGCCCGATGCCCTTGCGCTGGCCCAGGGTGTAAAAAGACAGCCCGACATGCTCGCCGACCACGTGGCCCGATTCGTCGAGCATGGGACCGGGACGGGTCGGGAGATAGCGATTGAGGAATTCCCTGAACGGACGTTCACCGATGAAGCAGATTCCGGTCGAATCTTTTTTGGCGGCGTTGTGAAGACCCAGCCGCGCCGCAATCGCGCGCACTTCGGATTTCTCGAGCTCACCAACCGGAAAGAGTGTCCGCGACAACTGGTGCTGATTCAGGCGATGCAGAAAGTAACTCTGATCCTTGGCGAGATCGAGTCCGCGCAAGAGCTCGTAGCGGGGGGCCTCACGGCTTTCGACCGCCCGGACCCGCGCGTAGTGCCCGGTGGCAATGTGATCGGCGCCCAGGCGAATCGCGTGATCGAGGAAGGCCTTGAACTTGATTTCGCTGTTGCAGAGTATGTCCGGATTGGGCGTGCGGCCAGCCTGGTATTCGGACAAAAAAATCGAGAACACACGCTCACGGTACTCGGCAGCGAAATTGACGGCCTCGATATCAATGCCCAGGACATCGGCCACACTGACCGCATCGAGCCAGTCCTGCCGGCTCGAGCAGTACTCATCATCATCGTCGTCTTCCCAGTTTTTCATGAAAAGGCCGACCACCTCGAAGCCCTGCTCCTTGAGCAGCCAGGCGGCCACCGACGAGTCGACACCACCGGAGAGCCCGACCACGACGCGTCCGCGAGACGGTGCGTGATTCACGCGCGCTCCAGGCCGGCACCGGACCAGAGGCAATCGAGGGGATA
>JBIKTA010000556.1:0-2603 GCA_044348315.1 Burkholderiaceae bacterium
TTCCTGTCGACGGTCGAGGTGAATGGCGGGCGCCTCATCATCGAGGGCGCGGACGAGGTGATCTTCGAGGCAGGCGTCGACCTTGAGAGCAACGCAAATCTCGCCGGCAACAGTGGCATGCTGCTCGACGAGATCTATCGGGTCCGATTTGTCGATGCGGTCTGGGGGCCAGTCGCCGGAGCGGATGCCGGCGGCAATCTGATGGTGTCAGGCGGCGGTCGCATCGAGGGCTCGGTTGTGCCGGGAGCGGCCGAGGTTCTGCGGCTCGCTGTGAGCGGATCCACCGGGCTCGTCCTGAGCGCGATCGATGCGGATTTGCCCATCGATCTGGGCGGGGTCAGTGTGGTCGCCACCGACGTCGGTCGCCTGACGGTGGTCGATCCGGTCATGGCGCCAGCGGGGCGTACGATCGACCTGAGCCTCAGGCAGTCCGCTCCGGGCGCCGGGGGGGAGATGCGCGTGCTCCGCGACGTCATTGGTGGCACGGGTCATGTCACGCTCGAGAGCTCGGGCCTTCTGAGCCTGCTCGATGGCGCCGATGTTCGGGCCAATGGTGGGACGCTGCAGTTGCTCGCGGGCGGGGACCTGCAGATGTCTGCGGCTTCGGTCATCGGCTCGGCGACCACTGGTGACCTCAGGATCAGCGCTGGCGGATCGCTGCAGATCTCGGCGGTGACGAGTCAGTCCGATGTCGCGTTGACCGCGTCGACGGGTTCGATCAGTGTCGTTCCGTCCTCGCCCGGGACCATCGACGCCGTGGGTCTGCGAATCGACGCAGGCGGCCCGGTCGGCAGCGCCGAGATACCGCTGAAGGTCGAGGTCAACACCCTGAGCCTCAGGACGACCTCGGTCGCCAATGCGGCGCCGGTCTACATCAATAGCGCGGGTTCGCTGGTGCTCGATCAGGTTACGGTGAGCACCTCGCGTGTCGATGGACAAGGCAGCGTCGCTCCGGACAATGATGCTGCGCTATCAGCCATCGAGGTCGACGGTGCCTTCCGGTTGTCGACGCCCGAGAGCGTGGCGGCCGACCTGACATTCCGTCAGGAGGTGGTAGTCGCGGGCAACATGGACGTCTCGGCCTGGGGCGATGTACGTTTCGAGAAGGTCCTGCGGGTGGGAGCGAATGGGCTTCTGCGGATGGTGGGCGTCGACGAACTGCGCTTCGAGAAAGGGCTTGATCTGTCCAGCGCTTCTGGGCTTCGTTTTGAGGGTGTCGAGCGGACCGCTTTCATCGACGCAGTCGTGGCAGCCGATCCGACCGGCACGATCACTGCTGCCGGCGGCAACCTGCTGATCGTGGGCGGCGGCCTGATCGAGGGCGGTGCCTGGCCCTCAGGGATCAGCGATCCGCTTGAGGTGCTCCGGCTAGAGATCTCGGGCCCGGCGGCGGTCACGGTACGGGCGGTGGACGCCAACCGGCCGATCGACCTCAGCGGCATCAGCCTGATCAGCAACAGTAGCGGCGTGCTGACCGTACGTGACGAGGTGACCGCGAAGGGGGCTCGCGGCATCCATATCGTGAGTGCCGCTGTGGGTGCTGACTTGCTGCTGATGCGCAACGTACAGTCCGAGTCGGGTGCCATCAGTATCGAAGCCGACGGCGACCTGGTGTTGACCGACCGGATCTCGGTGAAGACCACGTCGGGAGGCACGATCAACCTGGCCTCCGTGACAGGCGAACTGGTGATGACCGCTCGCAACCTGATCTCCGCGGTGGGCAGCGATCTGCGCTTGCGTTCCACAGGTCCTATGACAGCGGGGACGCTGGTCGCCGAGGGTATCTGGCTCGACACCGACGGACTGATGCCAGTGCTGGGTCCTGGTGGGTTGAGTCTGACCTCGAACCTGCTCCGTCTGGACGTGGGCGGGCCGATTGGCAGCGTCGCGCAGCCTCTGGTCGTCAGTGCGTCCCGGGTCAGCCTGAGTACCCGGACGCCCGGTGCCGGGATTTTTGTTTCCGCGTCTGGAGCGCTGACCCTGGGCGGCACAGGTATCGAGGTCTACCGACCCGATGGTTCAGGGGGCGTCAATATCCTGGGTAGTCCCGACACCGAAGGCGCGCGAAGCGCGGGTGAACTCTCGGTCGTTGCGGCGGGAGCACTGGCGGTCGATAGCCGTGCCGAAGTCAACGCGCAAGGGCATCTGCGTTTGGTCACGACCGGAGCCGGTGCCAGTATCTCGATCGACGGTGAGGTACGAGCCGATGCGGGCGGCAACGTGCTGGTGCAGTCAGCGCAGGCGCTGACGGTGTCGGCCGATGTGGCCACCGGCGGAGGCGATCTGAGTCTGGTGGCCAGCGGCATCAGCGTGGGTGCGACGGTGAGCGTGACGACTGCCACGGGTAGCGCTGAGCTGCGCGCGGTGAGTGGTGCGATCACGATGGCCGATGGTTCCGAGGTGGTCAGCACGGGCGGGAACGTGCGGTTGGATGCGAGCGGTGCGATCGTTGTCGGGCTCATTGATGCGAGCGCAACGGGCACCTGGGGTGATGTGTCGATCATCTCGGGCGCGGCGATCACCGATGCGGCTGCCGACGGGGATGGGGTGGTCGACGTTCAGGCGCGCATGCTGCGGATGAGCGCGGCGACCAGCGTGGGTGC
>JBIKTA010000555.1:0-2603 GCA_044348315.1 Burkholderiaceae bacterium
AGGCTCAGCGCCAATGACCTGGGCGCTTCGGGCCTTGCGTCCTCAGGATCGATCTCGAATGCCTCGACCCTGACCTTGTCGGGCAGCGAGGCTGCGCTCAGCGCTTACCTGGCGACGGCCGGACGGATCGTATTCAATGGTACGGCCGGCGAATACACGGTGACCGTGACCGTTCAGAGGCTCGACGGTGCTGCCGTTGCGGCCCAGACGGCGAAGACAGCCACTTTGACCGCGTCGGCCATGTCTGCGATGGGCACGAGCGGAACGGCACCAGCACCGACGAGTGTTCAGAACGCGGTGGCGGTGCTGAGCGTGCCCGCGCAGGCCAACACGCCGCCCGGCGCGGTCGCGGCGATCCCGTTTGGCACGACGTCGCTCGTTGCCCCGGGCCCGGTTGCGCTGACCTTCACCGCTTCGGGCGGCGCAACGCTCGCATGGGACGCGGATGCGTCGCTGAAGGTCGCAAGCGCCAGCAATGCGGCACTGCTCGGGAGCGGATCTGGCACTGCCGTCACGATCTACGGCGGGCCCGATGCGATCAATGCTTACCTCGCAGGGGGCAAGCTCAAGGCCGGCGGCGCAGGCACGATCGCCGTGACGGGTGCGACCTCGGGCTCGATCTCTGTTGTGTCGGCCAGCGTCTCTTCAGTCTTGCTCGAAGCTCTTTCGTTCGGAAATTCAGGGGGTTCGGCCCGCAATAATGATGATGGCGGCCGTTCAGCGGGCGGCGGCGGAGGCGGTGCCGGCGGCGTCGGGGGGTCAGGCGGAATCGGAGTAACGAACGCCGGTAACGGAGGCGCTGGACGGGTCTCATCCATTACCGGATCGGTAGTGGGCTATGCGGCAGGGGGGGGCGGCGGGTCGGAAGACCAATACTCCACCAGCGAACAGCCCGGCGCCGGTGGCGCGGCAAACGGCGTCACGATCGGTGGTGCGGGGTCGAACAGCGGAAAGGGTGGCAACGGCGCCGCGAACACCGGCAGCGGTGGCGGCGGCGTCGGGCGGAGCGGTGCAGGAGGTGACGGCGGATCCGGGGTCGTGATCGTTCGATTCCGTACCGGTGAGATCAGCGCCACGGCCGCGGGCGTCACGCCATCCACCATCTCGGTCGACGGCGTGAGCTACCAGGTCTTCCGGTTCAGTTCAGTCGCGACGACGAGCTTCCAGATTTCCAGCGTCAGCAATCCCGGGGCGATCGTTGATTTCCTCGTCGTCGGTGGCGGTGGCGCCGGTGGCGGGGCTGCAGACGGAACAGCCTGGGGCACGGGAGGCGGCGGCGCGGGCGAGATGATCGAGGGCCGATTCGCAGTCTTCAGCGCCCAGAGCCTCAGCGTGGTGGTCGGCGCCGGAGCAACCGGTGTGACGACCAATGTCAATGGTGCCAGCGGACAGGCCTCGAGTATCACCGGCGGCGCGATCAGCCTTGTTGCCCTCGGGGGTGGCGGTGGCGGCGCATGGAAGCAGGCGGGTACGGGCGGGGGTTCCGGTGGGGGTGGCGGCGGCAGGATTCTCGCTGCGGGCGGTACCGCGACCGCCCGGCCCGACCTCTCGGGGCTGCCGTCAGCGCTGCCGATTGCCGAGAACACGGCATCATCGCTCCTCTTCACCGGCATCACTCTGAACGATGGCAATGCTTCGGCGGACGACGCGCTGACGCTCACCCTGACGTCGTCGGGGACAGGCGGAGTGTTGCGCGCCAGTACGGCCAGCGGCGTCACCGTCTGGAGCGGCAACAACACCTCGAGTCTGGTGCTGAGCGGCACGGCGAGCGCGTTGCAGGCCTTCCTGAGGGGCTCGAGTGCCGGACCAGTCACCTATATCGGCCCGGCCACGGCCCTGACGGTCGAGGTCGCGAACGGCAGCAACAAGCTCAGTGCGGCAGTTGCCCTGAACCCGCCGGCTCAGGCGAGCGCAGCCAATGCAGCCGCGGTCTTCAACGCTCCTGCGACGGTCACGACCCAGACCGTCGCGCCGGTTGCACTGCCGTTCGGCGCGCAACCGCTTGCCGCGGCGGGTCCGGTTACGCTGAGCTTCACGGCCAGCGGCGGCGCGGCGCTGGCTTGGGACGCCGACAGCGCGATCAGGGTTTCCAGCGCAGCGGGCGCAGCCGCCTTGAGCGGTGGTACCGGCACAACCGTCAGCTTGTACGGGACCCCGGAGCAACTAAATGCCTACCTTGCTGCCGACCGGTTGCGGGCCAGCGGCAGCGGCAGCATCGTTGTCGGCGGCGCGGCCAGTGCAACCATCGCCGTCGTGGCCGGGGCGGGTACAGCTTCCGCCGGCACGCTGCCTGCGTTGGCCCTGCCTTCCAGTCTCGCGGTGAGCTCGGTCAACGGCGAGGTTCGCCTCGCCAATGCCCTGTCGGGCAGCAGCGAAGTACTGACCATAGTGCTTGCGGTGGGGGCGGGCCCGGTCGGTGCCTCGCCGACCTTGACGGTCCACGGCAGCGATGCCGCGGTGACGGTTGGCGGCAGCGGCACGAGCAGCCTGACGCTGAGCGGCACAGCCTCTGCCCTTCGTGCATTCCTCGATACGGCGGGACGGGTTCTGTTCAACGGTGTTGCATCGGCCAGTACCTACTCGCTCACAGCCACCGTCCAACG
>JBIKTA010000558.1:0-2601 GCA_044348315.1 Burkholderiaceae bacterium
GAAGAGCGCGCCAATGAGCACCCCCCATAACGAGCGGGTGCCCCCGATCACCAGACCCACCAGCAGACTGATGGACAGGAAGACGGGGAAACTGTCGGGCGAAACGAAGCCACTCGCCCAGGCCTGCAACGCACCGGCCAAGGCAGCGAACGCGGCGGACACCGCAAAAGCGAGCGAGCGCACACGGTCCAGACGCACGCCCAGACTCTGCGCGGCAATCGGATGGTCACGCGCAGCGGCCCAGGCCCGTCCCAGCGGACCGCGTTGCAGACGCACGGCCACAATTGCCGCCACGATCGTGCAAATCAGGCAGACGAGATAGAGCCAGGCATCCGGGCCGGCTGCCACGCCCAGCGCCTCGAACCACTGGGGCGGCGGCGCGCGGTCGAGCACCAGCCCCTGGCTGCCGCCGCTCCACGCCGAAATCAAGGGGAGTTTCAGTAACTGAGGCACCGCAATCGCCAGCGCAAAAGTCGCCAAAGCCAGCAGATGCCCGGAGAGCCGTAGCGCCGGATAGCCCAGCACCCAACCGAGGCCGAAACCGGCGAGGGGCGCGAGCACGAGACCCAATCCGTCGGGCAAGGCTGCAGACGCCTGCATGACCGCGGCCGCCACGTAGGCCCCGAGGGCAACGAAAGCGCCCTGCCCGAGTGAAAGCTGGCCCGCCTGGCCGGTGAGCAGCACCATGCCCATCAAGGCGATGACCGTCACCATCAGGAGCGACGCCTGGTAGAGCCAGTAACCCTGCGGCAGCCAGGCGAGCCCGACGAGCACAGCGAGCGAGCCCAGACCGATCAGGCCACGCACCCGCCCGGATGAATCCGCCCTCATACCCGGCTCACCAGCCGACGGCCAAACAAGCCCTGGGGCCGCACCAGCAGGATCAGCACGATCAGCAAAAGCGCAGCGCTCAGCTTGAATTCAGTCCCGATCACAAAAGCGCCCAGCAAGTTTTCGGTCACCCCCACGATGATGCCGCCCGGCAACGCACCCCAGGGATTGTCGATGCCGCCCACGAGCGCTGCGGCAAAGCCATACAAGAGGATGCTGGTCATCATGTTGGGATCGAGAAACACGACAGGCGCAATCAGGACGCCCGCGATCGCGCCGATCGACGCCGCCAGTCCCCAGCCCAGCGCAAGCATGCGATCGACCCGAATCCCCACCAGACGCGCAGCCTCCGGATCCAGCGCGGCCGCCCGCATCGCCAGTCCCAATCGCGTGAACCGAAAGGCGAGAAAGAGGATCAGCGAGACCAGCAGAACCACTGTGAGCGTGCCCACACCATGCGCGCTCAGATAGGCGTTCGACCCACCGACTCCCGCCGGGAAGGGACTGGGGAAGACCCGCAGCGTGTGGTCGAAAAGCGCGCCGCCGAGTGCGTGAAAGATCAGCAGTAATCCGATGAAGACGGCGATCTGACTGAGAACCGGGGACCCGGCCAGCGGCCGCAGGAGTGTGGTCTGGATGAGTGCACCGACAGCGAACGCGCCCGCGATCGTGAGCGCAACGGCCGCCCAGTAAGGAACACCCGCTTCGAGCAAGGCCCAGGCGGCAAAGGTGCTGAAGGTGGCCATCTCACCTTGGGCGAAATTGATGTGGTGGGTGGACTGGTAGATCACCACCAGGGCGAGCGCCATCAGGCCGTAGATGGCGCCCGAGGCCAGTCCGGCAAACACTTGCTGGGCGAAGACCTCGATCACAGGGGTCATGGGTCGCAGCGCCCCGTCAGGTCCTGGCTCAGCAGGTGTATGCAGCCGGGATCATCCGGCGAGCCCAGGAATGCGACTCGTCCTGCATCGAGATGCATCACACGATCGGCCCCGGCCGATACGCCCGCGCGCGCCTGCTCGGCGATCAGCAGCGCCACGCCCAGCTCCTCACGGATGGCAAGCAGCAGGTCTTGAATCGTCTCAATGGTCTGGGGGGCCAAGCCCGCCGAGGGCTCATCGATCATGAGCACCGAGGGTCGCGCCATGAGCGCGCGGCCGATCGCCAGCATCTGCTGCTCGCCCCCGGACAGGGCGCCAGCCTGCTGGCGCCGTCGCTCATGCAGCTTAGGAAAACGCTGCCAGACCCGATCCAGATCGGCTGCGATCGCGGCGCGATCGCCCCGGGTATGGGCCCCCAGCCTCAGGTTGTCCTCGACCGAGAGCGCGAGAAAGAGACCTCGGGTATCGGGCACCTGCATCAACCCCGCCGCCACCCGGTACTCGGCCCGCAGACTGTCAATCCGGTGGCCCGCCAGCCGGACGATCCCGCTTGCAGCGATCAAGCCCGAGAGCGCGCGCAGCAGGGTGGTCTTGCCCGCGCCGTTGGCCCCCAGCAAGAGCAACATCTCGCCGCGCTCGACCGAAAACTCAAGCCCATGGATCACCCCGATCGAATCGCGCCGGACGGTCAAGGCCTGGACTTCGAGAATGGGCGGGGCAGTCAAGGCCTGGACTTCGAGGATGGGCACGGCGGTCGAAGCCCGGACTTCAAGGACGGGCTGGGCGGTCAAGGCGCGGTCGTCGGGGCTAGCCATGTCAGTGAGTGGTCCCTTCCGTGCGGAAATCGCGGGTACGGGCCTCGGGCGCACGGCCCAGGTAGGCATCAATG
>JBIKTA010000557.1:0-2601 GCA_044348315.1 Burkholderiaceae bacterium
TGCGCAGTTCCTGCAGGCCGCCCGCGAGCAGCCGGACAGTCTCAATTTCGGTACGGTGGGCCATGCCTCGGCACCGCACCTGGCGATCGAGATGCTGAATATGATGGCCGGGGTCCGGCTCACGCACGTGCCCTACAAGGGGGGTGCGGCGGCACTGACCGATCTGGCGGCGGGCCAAATTCAGCTGGCAACCGCTGATCCCAACACGGCACGGCCGCTGCTTGCGCAGGGTCGGGTTCGGGCGCTCGCCGTGACCACTGCGACGCGCTCTCCGCTGCTGCCCGACGTGCCGACGGTCGCTGAAGCCGGCGTGCCGGGCTACGAGGTATCGGGCTGGTTTGGCGCCTTGGTGCCGGCGGGTACGCCTGCGGCGGTTGTGCAGCGATTGCGGGCTGAGATCGCCCGTGTCATGGTGACCGACGAGGCGAAGGCGACCCTGGGTTCTCTGGGTGGCGAAGTGCTCGCCAGCACTCCTGAGGAATTCGCCGCTCACATTGCTTCCGAAATTGCCCGTTGGCGCGAGCTGGTCACTCGCATGAAGATCACCGTGACAGGCTGATAGCCTGCCCGTATCCCCTGTGCTTGAGGCGGGGTTGCTTGTGATATTCCGATCCCGTGGCCGGTATGACTATTCCGTGGAAACGCCGACCTGAAAGCGCGGTTAGTTGACGAAGTTGATTGACCCCGCTTCCACACGGAACGACGAGGAACCAGGTTGTATCCCGCCGCACTCAACACCGCGTTGATTGCATCGCCAACTGATCCCTTCAACCAGCAGCGATCCATTCGGTGATCTCGCCTTCAAGTGACCAATCACCGGTTCAACTGCCTGCCTTCGCCTCAACCACCGACGCTGCTGCTGCGTCAGCCGATTCAATTTGCCGCGGTGAATGATTTCAACCCCAGGGTTGTCCGCGGCTACACCGTCGGCGATGGACCGTCCCGAGGAGCCTCGAGCAGCGAGGCGAGGTGACCAGCGGGATAGCGTAGGCGAGAGATCGCGGTTTTGCGCGCCGTACCGATCGAACGTTCGAGTATCGATTCCGTCAGACTCGCGGGCGGCGTACAGTGCACAAAATTCTGTACTTAAATCCGCAAAGGAGTGGGCGATGGGTTTTTCAGCCAGCGATGTGGTGCCCTTCACTCAGGCTCGCGCGAACCTTTCCGAATTGGCAGACCAGGTCAAGGCTGGCGCCGAGAAAATCATCACCAAGAACGGCGAGAGCTACGTCGCCCTGATCGACTCCGACCGGCTGGACTACTACCATCGCCTTGAGCTCGAGCGCATCCATCTGCTGCTGATCGAAGACGCCAGGCGAGGCCTCGCAGACATTGATGCCGGCCGTACCTGCGGAGCGGATGCAGCGATCGCCAAGCTGCAGCGGCGCCGCGCAGCGCAGACCGCTGGACGGGTTGCCAAGAAGCGTGGCTGATGATCGCTACAGGGTGGAACTGGCCCGGAGCGTCCTCGAGCGGCTGGATGCCATCGAAGCATTCCTGGCTGAGGCGGATGTAGACCTTGCATTCGACAGCTGCTCGGAGATTTGCGATGGGCGGTGATCCCTAAGCTGGCGCGCTTCCCGCGCGTCGGTCGGCGCTACCGGGACAACGCTCCGCAATCGGCCGAGGCGCTTGCTCAGCTTGCCGCGCCGCCCGGCGGGGCCGCTCGCGAGCTACGCGAGTACTTGCACGGCGATTACCTGATGCTGTATTCGGTCATCGATGCCAACGCAACGGTTTTTCTCGTGTCCATACGACACCATCGCGAACTGTCGTTTGACTTCGCTCGCTTGTGGCCTGGCTCAACCACCTCAAAGCCACGCTGAGGAGCGGATCATCGGACACCCAGGCTGGGCGGCGGAGCGATTTCCGATTAAACTTGTACGATTTAAAGGACAGGTCGCCGTGCGTATCGTCAACTTCTCTGATGCCCGCAACAACCTCAAGCAGGTCATCGACCGCGTGGTCGAGGATGCGGATGTGGTCGTGATTGCTCGGCGCGACGCACCTGACGCCGTGTTGATGTCGCTCGATACCTACAACAGCTGGATGGAGACAGTCCACCTGATGAAGACCCCGGCCAACGCTGCCCACCTTGTCAAGTCGATCCGGCAGTTGCGTGCCGGCAAGACTCGCGAGCGTGCGCTGGTCGATGGTTGAGCGGCCAGCACGACGCCTGCTCTGGACGGCTGCCGCGTGGGCCGATTATGTGTATTGGCAGGGACAGGATCGCAAGACCCTCAAGCGCATCAACGCCCTCATACAGGACGCGCTGCGTCATCCCTTCGAAGGCATCGGCAAGCCAGAGCCATTGCGCGGGAACTTGTCCGGCTTTTGGTCGCGTCGTATCGATGATGTGAATCGGCTGGTCTATAGCGTCGAGGATGACGACCTCGCCATCGTCGCCTGCCGCTATCACTACGAGTAGCGTGTCGCCCCGATGGCGGCTCACGGTCCACCAGATGCGCTCTTGTTGCACTGGCTCGCGATCTCGCGCGGTTTTGCGGGCCTGACCCAGCCCGCATTGGCCTCGCTGCTTGGGTAATGCGGGAACTGGTCTTGCACGAAAACGATAACGCTATCTATAGCGTGCGCGGCGAT
>JBIKTA010000559.1:0-2600 GCA_044348315.1 Burkholderiaceae bacterium
AGCTCAGCCGCTCCACAGCCAGGGCATTTCATGGTCACAACTCCTTGAAGGAAACAATCAGAACATCGTCAATCACCGTTAGCTTGAGGTAGACCTCAGCGTCGCCGGTGGTCTTCGCGTGGTACACGTCCTGCCAAATCCGGTGGTCAGCGTAGGTCGTCATGCTCTTGTAGAAGTTGGCAGTCGTCAGAGACATGACCACGGCACACATCCCAGCCAAGTCATTGATGCCAAGCTCACGAGCGCTATTGAAGGCCGTGGCTGTGGCGCGAGCCTGGCCACGCTCGACCATGCCCTGCACTACCGACAGCTTGCAGTGAGGGGTGCTTTTTTTCCATAAAACAACCATAACCAAGTAGGTGTATTTTGCAAGTAGGTTAATTCCCCGGTCCTGCAAACAACTACCGCTCCATCGCGAGAGGTGCCAGATCAGCCTGTAGCTGGCTCCGGGCGTGAGTCCCGACCTGAAGGAGCGGCTATTTGTGTAAGTGCCGACTCAAAGCCGCGGTTATTTGCCGAAGTTGAGTCGCCGTGCGGGATACGGGGCGAGCGCAGCAGCGGGTACCGACCCGGGTGCGGCGTTTGTCGCGATCCCGGTGGCCGGTGGGGGTGCGAGCGCCACGCCTGACATCCGCATTCAGTTCAATCGGGGACCGACCTCGATCGGGGTCACGTGGCCTGTGAGTGCGGCGGCCGACTGCGGGCAGTGGCGCGCGAGGTGATGCGGTGATCCGCGTTGATGCGGTCTGGCTTGCGGTCGATCCGATTGATCTGCGAGCCGGAATGGAGTCGGCGCTGGGCCGGGTGGTCAGTGTCTTTGGGGCGGCGCACCCTCGTCGTGCGTATGTGTTTCTGAGCCGGCGCGGTGATCGGATGAAGACGCTGGTTCAGGCACCGGTGCCCGCACACGTGATCGACAAGGGGCTGCCCACCAGCTCGCCGCCTGACCGCGCACGCCAGCCCTGTGGCGTTCTGACGCCATCGCGAGATGAGCCCACGGGGGTGTATTCCGCGCACGCGACCGATCAATCCGCGGTAGCGCGCCGCGGTGGTTTTCTCAATCAAGCGATCAGGGTGCTGCCGGCCGCAATTGGTCAATGCGGTTGCCGTTCAAAATCCTTCAGCCCGCCTCGCAGCGCGGCTCGCCATGCTCGACACGGATCAACTCGCCGGTGGCAAAGCCCAGGCTGAGCAGGCGTTCCTCGAGCCGCGCAAGCACGGCCGGGTCGAGCCGGGGTTCGCGAGCCAGGATCCACAGGTAGCCGCGGGTCGGCCCTGAGACGACCGCCCAGCGGTACTCGGCACTGTCGAGTTCGATCACGTGATAGCCCCCGGCGAAAGGCCCAAAGAAGCTCACCGCGAGGCTTGCCGTCTGTGGGTCTTGTAGAAAGCGGGCGGTGCCCTCGATCGAGCGCCAACTACAACGCCTGGTGTCGAAACCTTTGTTGAGGACGTTGACGCTCCCATCGGGTCGGATCGAGTAGGTGGCGGTCACATTGCTCAGGCCCCGCTCGAATCGGTGGTCAAGACGCATGATTTCGAACCACTCGCCCTCGTAGCGCTTGGCATCGAACGCGCCGACCGGTGCGAGGCCTTTGGGTACGCCCGTGCAGCCGGTGAGCAAGATCGTCGCTGCGATCAGGGAGAGGAGCCCGCAGGCTGCTCGGCGTTGGATAACTCGAAAAATGTTCATAGAGCGAGTCTCAGGCCAAAACCGATCAGCATCAGGCCGGCTGCGCGTTCGAGCCAAAGCGTGAAGTGCGGCGAGCCACGCAGCCGCTCGGCGAGATGGTGCACGGTGAGGACCATCGTGGCGCAGTACACGAAGGTGATCACCGCGATCGTGATCGCCATTGCGGCGAAGCTGGTCAGGCCACGGTGCGTGTCGGGATTCACAAAAAGCGGAAAGAAAGCCATGTAAAAAACGATCGCTTTCGGGTTGAGCAAGGTGAGCATCAGGCCTTGAGCCATGTAGTGGCCCGAACGCATTTTGAGCACGGGGCCTGACCCCGGGCGCGCAGTCAGCATTTTCCAACCCAGCCAGGCAAGATAGAGCGCGCCGGCCCACTGAATCATCTTGAAGGCCGCAGGTGTTGCGCTTAGCACCGTTGCCACCCCTGCGACGGCGAGCCAAAGCAAGACCTGATCGCCCGACATCAGACCGAGCGCGCAGGCGAGGCCCGCCCGAACGCCCCCCTTCCCCGTCGAGGTAATCAGCGCGAGATTGCCCGGCCCGGGGATCGCCAAAAAAACGATGACAGCGACAGCGAATGCAGGATAGTCGTGAATACCGAACATGATTTGATCATCCTACCCCAGGTCGATTGGATCGTGGGCCGGTCCGCCTGCTCTGCAGCATGCCGATGTTGCGTTCGCCGGTGAGCGTGCTCGCATAGTGGCGCTCGATCATGTCGACGCTTGTTCTCGCGTTTCGCGCGAGGGTCAGTATGTCGATTCCTGAGCCATATAGGAGCCTGAGTGTGATCGCCGTGTGCCTCAGGGAATAAAGGGTTCGAGGGTGACCGTGCGGCCCTTCGCGTAGACCGAGGTCCTCGAGCAGCCGGCGAAACTGCCAGCCAAGGACCGCGAGTGCGTAGTTG
>JBIKTA010000560.1:0-2598 GCA_044348315.1 Burkholderiaceae bacterium
CAGGTAGGTGGCGACCTCGACGGGCACCTGGGCCCAGATCGCGGCGCTGTTCTCCTTCATGGCCTCTTCCTGGATCATCCGCAAGACATGCAGCGCGGACGACTCGGTATCGCGAATCACACCCGTTCCGTTGCAGCGGGGACAGGTGACGTGCGAGCCCTCATTGAGCGCCGGGCGAAGCCGCTGTCGGGAGAGTTCGAGCAGTCCAAATCGCGAGATCTTGCCGGTCTGGACGCGTGCCCGGTCGTAGTGCAGGGATTCCTTGATCCGCTGCTCGACTTCGCGTTGGTTCTTCGAACTCTCCATGTCGATGAAATCGATGACGATCAGCCCGCCCAGGTCACGCAGACGCATCTGTCGGGCCGCTTCGTCTGCCGCCTCGAGGTTGGTCCGCAGCGCCGTCTCCTCGATGTCGGCACCCTTGGTGGAGCGGGCCGAGTTGACGTCGATGGCAACCAGCGCTTCGGTGTGGTCGATCACCACCGCACCGCCCGAGGGAAGCGGCACCACTCTCGAAAAGGCCGACTCGATCTGATGTTCGATCTGGAAGCGCGAAAAGAGCGGCACGTCGTCCCGGTAACGCTTCACACGCGCCACCGTATCGGGCATCACATGCGCCATGAACTGGCGGGCCTGCTCGTAAATGTCATCGGTATCGGTCAGGATCTCGCCGATATCCGCGGTGAAGTAATCACGGATCGCGCGGATCACCAGGCTCGATTCCTGATAGATCAGGAAGGGGCCAGGCGCGGAGGTGGAAGCGCCTTCGATCGCCTTCCAGAGCTTCAGCAGGTAATTGAGATCCCACTGCATTTCCTCGGCGCCACGCCCGATGCCCGCCGTGCGGGCGATCAGGCTCATGCCGGGAGGGTGCTCGAGTTGCTCCATCGTCTCGCGCAACTCCTGACGGTCCTCACCCTCGATGCGCCGCGAGACGCCACCGCCGCGGGGATTGTTGGGCATCAAAACAAGATAACGGCCCGCGAGCGAAACATAGGTGGTGAGCGCCGCACCCTTGGTGCCGCGCTCCTCCTTGTCGACCTGCACGATCATCTCGGTGCCTTCGGCGACGGCATCCTGGATGCGCGCCTTGCCGACCTCTACACCGCTCCTGAAATAGGCCTTGGAGATTTCCTTGAAGGGCAGGAATCCGTGCCGCTCTTCGCCGTAATTGACGAAACAGGCCTCCAGGCTCGGTTCGACCCGAGTCACGACCCCCTTGTAGATATTGCTTTTGCGGGACTCGCGACCCGCCGTTTCGATATCGATGTCGATCAGTTTTTGGCCGTCGACGATTGCAACCCGCAGTTCCTCTGCGTGGGTCGCGTTAAATAGCATCCGTTTCATCAAGGCTCCAGAGCGCGAAAAAATACGTGGACTCGCGGTGGGTCCAGCGGAGATACGGACGGAAGGGAGAAGGGAGGCAGGCCGAAATTCTTGGGTGGCGTACGGACTCAGGTCGCGTCACAACCCCTGCCGGGGTGTGCGGTGCAGGAACGTACCCCCACAGCATGGAGGCGGTCTCGACGCATCTCGGCGTGAGACCCCCAAGCAAGCCTGGGGTGAGAGGTGTTCCTGCGGGTGTCCTGTTTGCGCATCCGTTTGTCTTGCACGCGGCGAGCGTGCAGCCTGGTCTTCTCAGAAGATTCCGTATCTTTCCGCGCCACGCGAGCCTCAGCCCGCGCGTCGTCGTTCATGTTCTTCCCGTCAGGGGTGGACAACTCGGTGAGGTCGCAACCGTCCCCGCAAAATCGCGTTCGAATCGATACGGGTACGCTCGGGAAACCGGTCGACAAGGGATGATACTTACACCCAAAAGGCCTGACCCGGCCGCGTCGTATCGACTGGGAGAGCGTAAACTACGTCGCTCCACCGCGCCTGACCGAGAAAGTATAGCAACTTGAAGACCTTGCGTCCAAGATCTGAAGTCGAGCCTTCACGGGATGACGCGCTGCGCACTGCGATTTCAGTCAAGGTTGATGGTGAGTACCAGGGCCAGCGACTGGATAATTTTGTCGCGAGACACTGCCGGGGCGTTCCACGCTCCCATGTGTATCAGTTGATCCGCAGCGGACAAGTGCGAGTCAATGGCGGGCGGGCTTCGGCCGAGCTGCGCCTGAGCGAGGGCGACAGGGTGAGGCTGCCGCCGGTCAGCGGTGTGCGCCCGAAGGACGCTGCAGTGGGCGGTGCGGCGGCAAGCGGACCGGATCTGCCGATCCTGCACCAGGACGATGCGCTCCTGGTGGTCGACAAGCCGGCGGGACTCGCAGTCCACGGAGGAAGCGGCATCAGCCTGGGTGCGATCGAGGCGCTGAGGCGCCAGCGCCCCCAGGCACGGTTCCTTGAACTCGTCCATCGGCTTGACCGTGAAACGAGCGGTGTGCTCGTGGTCGCCACCCGTCGCGCGGCACTTGTGGGCCTGCAGCAGCAGTTTCGCGAGCGCTCGACTGGAAAGACCTACCTCGCAGTCGTCGCCGGCCGCTGGCCCCTGCGAACGCGCACCATCCGCGCGCCTCTTGAGCGTCTGGCGGCGCCGGATGGCGATCGCCGTGTTCGCGTGAGCGAGCAGGGCAGGGAGGCGGTCACCCGTGTGACGGG
>JBIKTA010000561.1:0-2597 GCA_044348315.1 Burkholderiaceae bacterium
GCCCGGTCATGTCGGGCAGATCCTCGTGCGCGGCTGGAACGTCATGAAGGGCTATTACAAGATGCCCGAGCAGACCCGGGCGACGATCGACTCCGACGGTTGGCTTCACACCGGCGATCTCGGCGTCTGCGATGACGAGGGTCGACTGGCCTTCGTGGGACGACTCAAGGACAGCTTCAGGGTGGGCGGCGAGAATGTCGCGCCGGCCGAAGTCGAGGACGTGCTTCACCGGCACCCCGCCATTCGTCAGGCCCAGGTGGTGGGCGTCCCGGACCCGCGGATGGTCGAGGTCTGTGCGGCGTATCTGATCCTGAAGGACGGCGCCACGCTGACCGAGGAAGAAGTGATCGCGTGGTGTCGCGAGCGCTGCGCCAATTTCAAGGTTCCGCGCTATGTGCGCTTCGTTGAGACCTTCGAGCATATCGGCATGACGGCCAGCGCCAAGATCCAGAAGCGGAAATTGCGCGATTACGTGATCAAGGACCTCGGACTCGAAAATGTGGTGCTCACCGGTCGGGATGCGAGGTAGCCGATCATGTTCATGCCCGAGGACTCTTCTGCCGAGATGGCGGAACTGCGTACGTCGATCAGGAAGCTGGTCGAAAAGCTCTGCGCAGGCTGGCCCGAGGAACTGGTCCGCACCGGTTGCTTCTCGAGCGAAATGGCCAACGCCTTTGCGGCGAATGGGCTGCTGGGCGTGCGTCTTTCCGAGGCATACGGCGGTGCCGCGATGAATCTGCGTCAGTACTGCCTGATCCAGGAGGAGTTGAGCCGGATCTCGCCGATCCTGTCCCTGATGGTCTCCTCCACCAGCGGTCTGGTACCGATGGCCATCGAGCGACATGGTACGGATGAGCAGAAGCGGCGCTATTTGCCCCCGCTCACCACCGGCGAATCGCGAACCTGCTTCGCGCTGACCGAGCCCGAAGGCGGATCCGATGCGGCCTCGCTTCGAACCCGCGCGGATCGGTCAGGCAACGGATATCTGATCAATGGTCGCAAGCACTTCCTGACGCTGGCCGATGCGGCAGACGTATTGATGGTGATGGCGGTCACTGACCGTTCGAAGGAGCCAAAGAGCCGCATCACCGCATTCCTAGTCGATCGACCCAGCCCGGGGCTCGAGGTGACCCGGGTCGACCGCACGATGGGAACGCCTGCATGGACCCTGGGCGAGGTGACGCTCACCGATTGCTTCGTGCCGAAAGACAATATCCTCGGTGAAATCGGGAAGGGGTTTTCAATCGCGATGGAATCGCTCGACGAGGGACGGCTCAACGTCGCGAGCCTCTGTCTCGGGGGCGCGAGCTCGGTGCTCGAGCGAACTGCCGATTACGTCAAGCAACGCCAGACCTTTGGCGCTCCATTGGCTGACCGGCAGGCCATTCAATGGATGCTGGCGGACAGCGCGACCGAGATCGCCGCCGCGCGCAGCCTGATCAATTCGGCCCTTGACCTGATCGAGCGCGGCCGCCCAGTCGGCGCGGCGGGCAGCATGGCGAAGCTCTTCGCCTCGGAGATGGCCTTTCAGGTGGCGGATCGGGCTGTGCAAATTCACGGCGGCGCGGGTGTCCTCGACAACTCCCCGATCGGTGCCATGTTTCGCGACCTGCGACTGTTCCGTATCGGCGAAGGCGCCTCGGAGATCCAGCGCATGCTGATCGCGCGCAGCGTGCTGGGGCGCGGCCGGACATGACACGGCCGCGCAGCGCTGCGTTGCTCCGACAATCCCAAGCGTCAGTTTGACCTGTGCGGTATCACGCCAGAACGACAAGATTCTCGGATCTCGCCTTCGGCACCGATTTGATCGGAACTCGGCCGTCCAAAGTCACGAAGCGCCCTCCCCGGCTCACTGCCAACGCGAGCAAGTAAGCATCGGTCACCTGACGGTGACCGGTGAGGCGTTCGATCAAGAAAGCCTCCCGGTCAAGTAGGCTCAAGCCGTCCATCCAGAAAGCATGGCTGGGGTGCGCCACCGCCTCTGCCAATCGATCAGCCACCGCGACCAAGGACTGCGCACCGGGGTAAGCCGGCTGCGACAGGATGCGCAAGCATCCATTCTGGGTGATGGGGCAGGAGGCCCAGCCCTTGTCTATTTCTCCCGCAAGCCATCGGGTCGCCGTACGATGATGCAGATGCCCGGCATCCAGCAGGGCAATCAGTACATTGACGTCCAGCAAAGCCCGCATCAAACGGCCTCCTCGTCGCGCAAGGCATTCACTTGATCGTTGGTCACCAATCGTCCGCTCGCGGGAAAGGGCCGGAAACCCGCCACACCAGGCGGTCCGGACGGCGTAGTCGAATGACCCGTCAAGGCTTCACGCACCAATGCGGAAATCACCTTGCCGGTCGCGACTCGCTGGTGACGAGCAAGTTCCCTGGCCGCCAGAAGAATTTCATCATCCAGATCGAGCGTCGTCCGCATCATGGCCTCCAAATACATCAACGCATCATGATGCTATCACCATGCGCGTTCCTGACGCCAAACAAGCCTTCAAGCCCGTGCGCGATCAGGATTTGGAGCCTGACTGCTGGCGCAGCACCCTGCGCAGGATCTTGCCCATCGAGTTGCGCGGCAGCGCATCCATGAACCGGAC
>JBIKTA010000562.1:0-2596 GCA_044348315.1 Burkholderiaceae bacterium
TGCGCCCGGATTCAGATTGCCCTGCGCGTCGCGGGTGCCGTTGATCCCGGCAAAGGCACTGACATTGCTGCCCCCGATCGTGACCAAGCGGGCATTTTCGACAGTGGTCCGAACCGGCGGGGTCGTCCCCTGCTGATCGGCCACCTCGACGAGCGTGACCGCCTGGGTGCGCTGCTCGATGGCGAATTCGCCCTTGACATTGACGAACCCGAAGAGATCGAGCGCGAGTTCGGCCGCGGCCTTGATGACCTCGCCTTCGCTGCCCTTCATGGTCAGCGCGATCGTGTCGCCCGCGCTGTCGGTCTGTACTGCGAGTTCGGTCGCTCCGGTCGCATAATCGACAACCCGGCTCTCGATCGCACCGATCGACTGGTTGACCGAGACGCTGATGGTCTTGGCCGAGGCGGTCAAACCATCAATGCCTTCAAAGGCCAGCTGCTCAGCGCCTGCCTGCAGACTCAGCCAACGGCGGGACTCATTCGCCCGGTCGGTGAGAATGGCCAGGCCAAACTCGGCGTCGTCGAGCGCGAGACCGATGCGGTTGTCCAGATCCCGCCCATTGATGCCGACGAACGCGTCGATGTTGCGCCCACCTACGGTGAGCAGATCGGCATCGACCGTTTCGACCACACCGTTGCCATCAGCAGCAAGCTTGACCGACTTGCGAGACAACTCGAGCGCGAGATCGCCGTCGAGGGTCACGAAGCCGAAAACGTCGAGGCTCAGCTTGCCGGACGCCCGGGTAAGCTCACCCAGCGCTCCATCACTGCTAAGCGTGACCGACTCGCCTTCGGGGCCTGCGAGGACCTCGAAGGAACGGAAACCATGGTCGAGCACCACGTCTTGCGCCGTGCCAACCCCTGCGATTCCGCGGTTGACCTCAACGCGCAGGTCCTTCGCGCCGACCTCGAAGCCCTCCACACCGATGAAGTCGACGCTTCCCGCTTCGGCGACCAAGGTCGTGAAGGACCGGCCGGCCTTGCCGTCGGCCTTGACTTCGCTCGCAAGCAACAGCCCGAAATCGACGTCTTCAAGAGACAAACCGATTGCGTCTTCAGTACCACCGTTGATACCCGCAAACGCGTTGACGCCGCTAGCACCGATGGTCAGCACACGAGCATTTATTGCAGTCGGCGCCTTGGCGAGTAGAGGATCGTCCGACAGATTGCCGTCGTTGAGATAAAAGACCTCGTCGCGGCTCTCGATCGCAAAATTACCGTTCGCACGGAAGAAGCCAAACACGTCGACATTGGCCCGGGCCGCCGCGCGGACCATCCGACCCTGACGACCGTCCATGGTGAGCGCGATGGCGCCCGCGATGCCGGTTGCGACCTTCAGGTTGGTATTGCGGTTGGTGTCAGAGTCTTCCTCGGAGGCCGTCAGTGAGTAGTCGATGACCTTGTCACCCGGTCGACCCGCCTGGTTGACCTCGATCAGGATGTCCTCGGCCGAGAGCGTAAGCCCATCGATGCCGATCAGGCCCGCACTGCGGGCGCTCGCCTGCAAGCTGGCCCAGCTGCGCGTGCTGTCATTCGCATCGCTGAGCAGCGCAAGACCGAACTGAACACCGGTCAGTTCCAGACCGATCGCATCATCCGTGCCGCCATTGATTCCTGCGAAGGCACGCACATTGGACGCACCGATGAGCAGGGCCTGCGCCCTGACGTCGGTACCGTCGGCCAGCTTCACGTCGATCGGTTCGTTTTGTTTGCTGATCGCGAAGTCACCGGATAACTGCACGAAGCCGAAGACGTCGATCTCGAGACTGCCCGCAGCTTCGTAGAACTCGCCACGGCTGCCATCGAGAGACAACTTGAGTGTGGTGACCGGGCCGGTCAGGATGGTCAGATCGGTCTTGCCGGCGCGGTAATCGACAACGGTCTCATCGGCCGCAGCGAGGTTGACTCCGATCTGAAGCGTGTCGAGTGCCAGAGTCAGCCCGTCGACGCCAACGAACGCAGCCCGGCCGACCTCAGCCTGCAGACTGCTCCATTCGCGGGCGGTCAGCGTCTTGTTCTCGGCCTGCGCCGCATCCCGCTGCTGTTTGGTGAAGCGCTCGCTGAGGAGCGCCAGACCGAAGTCGACGTCCTCGATCAGAACGCCGATCGCGTTGCTCTGACCGCCGTTGACGCCTGCGAATCCGCGCAGGTCATTGCCGCCAATCAGCAGCATGTCGACGTTGACCGTTGCGGACTCATCGATGTCTGCCGTCAGCGCGCGATCTGCAATCGCGACCGTGCCCTGCTTTTTCTCGATGCCAAAACTTCCGCTGACCTGCACGAATCCGAAGGCGTCGATCTCGAGGTTGCCTGTTGCGCGCAGCAGGGGGCCGTCGGCTGCCGCCATCGAGAGCGTCAGCGACGACGGTTCCTCGCCGCCTGAGGTCATCACTGAAAGCGGCTTCGCCTGATAGTCGATGAGGCTGCCATCGGTGGCGGGACGGTTGACCTCAACCGAAATCGTGTCGGCATGGATCGTGAGGCCTTCAACCCCAACAAAGTCGACGCTGCCAGCGGTTGCGTAGAGGCTGGTCCAACTGCGCGGCTGGTAGTTCGCAGGCTCGAATCCGGTCAGCGTCTCCGAGAGGATCGCCAGA
>JBIKTA010000563.1:0-2594 GCA_044348315.1 Burkholderiaceae bacterium
GTGGGATCTCTCAGACGGGCAGACGACGACCACTCTGCCCCAAGGCGTCAAGCGATCCCTCGAGTCGCAGGCAGGCTACCCGGTCCTTGCAATCGTCGACCCGGAAGTGACGCTGACCTGTCCCGATGCGCTGACCCGGGACAGTGGGCTTGACGCCCTGTCCCACGCGCTCGAAGCGATCTGGAATCGACATGCCAACCCGGTCTCGGACGCACTCGCCGTGGCCGCCGCGCAACGCATTATCGAGGTGCTCCCGCGACTGCTGGCCCAACCGTCATCGATCGTACTGCGTACGGCCATGTCCGAAGCCGCGCTGATGGCCGGGCTCGCATTCTCCCAGACGCGGACGGCACTCGCGCACGCGCTGTCCTATCCCTTGACCGTTGAGAACGGGACGCCTCACGGACTGGCCTGCGCAATCTGGCTGCCGACCGCCTGTGCGCTCGCCATCGGGCACAGCGACAGCCGGGATCGTTTGCTGAGGATCGTATTCAGCGACGCACGCGACCCGGTCGCTGCGCTCAGCCATTGGCTGCGAGCGCTCGGTGTGCCGCCCCCCGAAGCGGTGGTCGACGGTCGCGAGGTCAACGATCGAATCGCGAGCGCCCTTGCGCACCCCAGGGGCCGTAATTTCATTGGAGCGCCCTGATGCGCAATGCATATGATCTGATTGTGGTGGGCTCGGGTATCGTCGGACTGTCGGTCGCGCTGGCCGCCCTCGAGAAACGCTGGCGTGTGCTGATCGTGGATCGTGAGGCCCGACCCATTGGGGCGTCGATCCGCAACTTCGGTTTTGTGACCGTCACGGGTCAACGATCGGGACTGACCTGGGAGCGCGCAAGGCGCACCGCCGAGCGCTGGACGGAGATCTGCGAACCCGCCGGAATTCCGGTCTTGCAGCGGGGCCTGATGCTTGCCGCTCACGAGCCTCTGTCCGAGCCCATCCTGGATGCCTTTCTCAAAACGCCCATGGGCGCCGGGCTCGAGCCGCTCGATCCGGACGAAGCCTGTCTACGGGTTCCCGCCTTGCAGCGAGCAGGGCTCAGGCGCGCGGTCTACAGCCCCCACGAATTGCGGATCGAACCCCGCACCGCTGTCCCTGCACTCGCGCGCTGGCTGCATGGCAAGCGTGGCATCGGCTTCCTGCCCGAGACCGTCGTGCACGAGGTGACGGAAAACGTCGCTGTGACCTCCAGGGGAACGCTCAGGGCCGACCGTATTGCAGTCTGCCCTGGCCCCGATCTGCGCACGCTTTTCCCGGACACCTTCGAGCGACACCAAACAACACTTTGCAAGCTGCAGATGATGCGGGTGAGAACCGCCGCCGCCGGACAACTCACCCACCCGGTGATGGGCGATCTCTCCCTGGTCCGTTATGCCGGATATGCTGGCCTACCCGAATCGGCAGGTCTGAAACGTCACCTCGAGATCAATGCGAAAAGTGCCCTCGATCAAGGCGTTCACATCATCGTTGTCCAGTCGGCTGATGGCTCCTGGGTGGTGGGCGACTCGCATCACTATGAAGCCAGTCCGGACCCCTTTCATGATGACGCCGTCGATCGACTGATCCTCGAGCACACCGCCCGGCTCGTCGACCTCTCCGATGCCCAGGTGCTTGAGCGCTGGGTCGGGGTGTATCCGAGCGCCGGACGGGACGCCTTCATCGAGTCGCCGTGCCCGGGCGTGCGCGTGGTCAGCGTGACGAGCGGCACCGGCATGAGCACCGGGCTTGCGCTCGGCGAGGAAGCCATTGCGGGCTGGGACTGAGGCATCACACACCCCAACAACCGGAGATATGAAGATGCAAGATCGTGAAGCAATCAAATGCGTGGTGTTCGATTGGGCCGGAACACTGGTCGACTTCGGCAGCCTCGCGCCGACCTCCGCGTTCGTGACCCTCTTTGCCGACCAGGGAATCGCAATCAGTCTGGCACAGGCCCGGATGCCAATGGGCCTGCCCAAGCGCGACCATATCGTTGCACTCGCAACGATGCCCACGATTGCACAGGCCTGGCACGACCGGTTCGGTTCACCCTTCACGGAGAGCGAAGCCGACAGGCTGCTTGCGATCTTCGAGCCGATGAGCGCCCGATCAGCGCTCGAGCGCTCGCAATTGATTCCAGGTGTGCTCGAAACCATCGACCTGCTGAGGGCGAACAATATCGCGATCGGATCCACCACCGGCTACACCCGGGCGATCATGCGCGACGTGATCGAATCGGCCGCGGATCAGGGCCTCATGCCTGACTGCGTCATCTGCACCGACGAGGTCCCCAGAGGTCGGCCATCACCCTTCGCCATGTATCGCTGCATGCTCGATCTGGGAGTCTGGCCGGCACAGACTGTTGTCAAGGTCGACGACACTGCGCCCGGCATTGCCGAGGGAATCGCCGCCGGCTGCTGGACCGTGGGCGTTGTTGCAAGCGGCAATGCACTGGGGCTCGATCTGGCCGAGTATCTGGCGCTTTCGGACCCCGAGCGCGTCGCAGCGCTGGCCGCCGCGCGAATTGGCCTGGACGCTGCAGGTGCACACGAACTCGTCGATTCCGTAGCGTCCTTGCCGGCTGCGCTCGACCGTATCCGTGAGCGGATCG
>JBIKTA010000564.1:0-2593 GCA_044348315.1 Burkholderiaceae bacterium
AATCCGGCATTGGCCCGCCTCGGAAAACGGCGATGCCCCTCGACCAGGGGGCCCTCGCTTGCCACCGGCGCGGTCTCGACATCATCGACCCACTGCACCGCGTGGGGATTGCCCATCGACACGAGCGAGACCCATCGCTGCTCGGAACCGATTTCAATCGGCCACAACCGGTCTGCGCCGGCTGGCCTCGCCTCGAGGCCCGTCGCGTCGAACGGGATGTCAGGCAACTCGAATCGTGGTACGCCCATGTTCACGCGCACCTGCCCCGCTCCCACCTCGCAGGGCTCGATCACACCGGCCAGCGTCTCCACCCGGATCGATCGTTTGGCGGTGAGCCCCCGATCCCGCACGAAGCGAACGAAACAGCGCGCCCCATTGCCGCACTGCTCGACCTCAGCCCCATCGGCGTTGAAGATCCGGTAACGGAAATCGACACCGGCGGCCAGTGGGGCCTCGACCACGAGAATCTGGTCCGCACCGACGCCAAAGTGCCGGTCGGCCAGACGCCTGAGCTGCGCGGTCGTCAACTCAAAGGCCTGGGTGATCCCGTCGATCACGACGAAATCATTCCCGGCCCCCTGCATCTTGGTAAAGCGTAGTTTCATCGTTCGATTATCGCCGATCGGCACGAGGCGTTCGGGCATAGGGTTGTGGCTCCCCCTCGGGCCGGGTCTTGAAACGCCGGTGCGCCCACAGGTACTGCTCGGGCATCTGCCGGATCTGGGACTCGATGAACGCATTCATCCGGGCGAGCACGGGGAAGGGGTCAGACTCGTCGGCAGCCCGCTGCCACGGTTCATGGATGCGCGCCACATAGCCCTCGGCCGTCATCTCGGTCACCATCGGCAGGATCACCGCGCCACCGGCGCGGGCAAGCCTCGGCAGCGCGGTGACCGTGGCCGCAGGCACGCCAAAAAAAGGTACGAAGACCGCTTCCCGGCGCCCGAGATCCATGTCGGGCGAGTAATGCAACACACCCCCCTCCCGCAGCCACCGGACGAGGGGCCGCACGCCTTCGCGCCGCGCGATCATCGTGGCCCCCAGCCGAACCCGGCCGGCCGTCATGGCCTCGGTGAGCGCACGACTGCGCTGTGGAGCAAACATCGACGCCATCGGCAACTCAAGCAGCAGTCGCAGCGCACCCGCATCGATCCCCATGAAATGCGGCGCGAGAACAATTACTGGGAGACCCTGCTGCCTGAGCGCCTCGAGTCGCTCGAGACCTTCAAGCCGGCACAGGCGCCGGATGCGGTCAGGATCGCCCTGCCAGACGATGAAGCGCTCGAGAAAGCTGCGTGCATACACCCTGAAGTGGGCCCGTGCGATCGCGCGCCGCTCAGCCTCACTGCAATCCGGAAAGCACAGTCGAAGATTGATCAGGGTCACCCGACGCCTTGGCGTGGCAAGCCACCAGACGAGCGTACCCAGGAGGTCGCCAAGCCCACGCAAGAGCCCGAGCGGCAGCGCCGCACAGAGTCGGGCGATCAGCAGTCCGAAACGAATCAAGGGCTCACGTTTCAAGATCGTCAATTCTCCAGGGACCGGTCAAGACCCGACGCAGCGGAGGAGGTCGCGGGCGGAGCCCGGTAGCGGCTGTAACCCCAAAGATACTGGTCCGGACAGCGCCGGATCAGGGCCTCCATGGCAGCATTGAGGGTGGCCGGCTCGGGCGGCGCCTCGAGGACTTCGATACGCAGTCGCCAGCCGCCTCCAACCCGCTCGGCGGCCGCGAGCAGCACCTGAACCGGCGCCGCTCCGGCAAGGCGCTCCGGAAGCGTCATCGTGAAGGCCGCACGGCCAAAGAAATCGGCCCAGACGCCCTGTCCCGCGGTCGGCACCTGATCGGGTAGCAAACCCACCGCCTCGCCCGCACGCAAGGCGCGGATCATGCTGCGCACGCCCGCCAGACTGGCTGGTACGGCGCGCATCTGCCCGATATTGCGGGAGGCACGCAAAACGGGCTCGAGCAAGCGCATGCGGGGCGCTCGGAACATGACCGTAATCGGCGCGTCCGCCGCAAAATAGCGCGCGGCGAGGTCGAACGCGCCCAGGTGCGGGGTCAGGAACAGAATACCCAGGCCGCGGCGCTGCGCCTGCCCGATCAGCTCGAACCCCTCTGTACGAACACGGGCCGCCAACTTTGCAGCCGGGCGAGTCCAGATGTAGGGCAATTCAGCCAAGGTCTGCCCGGCTTGGGCGGCCGCACGCCAGCGCCTGCCCTGCCCATCCAACCCGGCCTGGCCGAGATTGGCGACCAATTTCCTGCGGTAACGGGCCGACCCGAGGAATGCTGCGATGCCCACCGCAGCGCCGAGCGCGCGCGCGAGTCTCAGGGGCAACCAGCCCCAGGCGCTCACCGCTGCGGCGAACGCGGCGCCCTGCAGGGAATGGGCCCCCGGCGCCGGGGGCGGCTCGCCTCGCGTGCGATCAACCAAGAAATAACCTCGGGCTGGGGTGGGTGGGCGGGAAGCCAATCTGACGGCCACGAATCATGATGACGAGCCCGACCCTGCACGGCGAGCGGCCATCAGAAGCATCATATAATCTTCGTTATCGCCGACTTAATGGACAACTTGCGGGGCGATCGGATCGG
>JBIKTA010000565.1:0-2592 GCA_044348315.1 Burkholderiaceae bacterium
GATTCGGGGCGACGCAGGATGCGCAGGCGCGGCAGCGGGAAAGGCTCGCGCGACAGTTGCAGGCGGGCCTGATCGAGATGGTTGAGGTAGAGATGGCAGTCACCACCGGTCCAGACGAATTCACCTGGCGTCAGATCGCACTGCTGCGCCACCATTTCGGTGAGCAGTGCATAGGACGCGATGTTGAACGGCACACCCAAAAAAATATCGGCGCTGCGCTGATACATCTGGCACGAGAGTCGGCCCTGGGCGACGTAGAACTGGAAGAAAGCATGGCAGGGGGCAAGTGCCATCATCGGGAGATCGCCGACATTCCAGGCCGATACGATGAGCCGACGCGAATCCGGATCACGGCGTATGCGCTCGATCACGTCTGCGAGCTGGTCGATTCGCCGGCCGTCGGCTGTCGGCCAACTGCGCCACTGAAAGCCATAGATGGGACCGAGTTCACCTTGTTCGTCCGACCATTCGTCCCAGATCGTCACGCCGTTGTCGCGCAGATATTGGGTATTGGTCGAGCCCTGGATGAACCAGAGCAGCTCGTGGATGATCGAGCGCAGATGGAGCTTCTTGGTGGTGACGAGCGGAAACCCCTCGGCCAGATCGAAGCGCATCTGCCAGCCGAAGACGGATTTCGTGCCGGTCCCGGTGCGATCAGCCTTGTCAGCACCGTGCTCGAGCACACGCCGCATCAGATCGAGGTAAGCCTTCATCGCGCCAAGCCTTCGAAGGTGGCGGACACCATGTGGGAGACGATCTCGTCGTCATTCATCGCGCCGCCCGCGCGCAGGTACTCGAGGGTTGGGTCGCAACTGCGTGCATAAAAATGGTAGAGGAGGAACTCCTCGCGGTAGGAAAGATCGATGGCTCCAGTCTTTTGCGCCGAGCGGATCAGCCCACCGATTCGCTCTGAGAGCTCAACCAGGATGTCGACATAGTCGATGTTGCGCAGCAGCGCGTCGCGCAGGGACTGACTGGTCGACGGCAGGTGGGGCACGCCGCCCGCCATCCGTTCCCTCAGTGTCCACTCCAGCAGTGCCCGGAGCTGCGCCAAGGCGGGCAGGTCGGCGGGCAACGCGTCGAGGGCCTCGCGCGAGCGACGCAGCAAACGCAGCATCACCGCCGCGGCAAGCGTTTCTTTCGAGGCGAAATGCTTGTAGAGACTGCCCTTGGCGATCCCGACTTCCGCAGCGATGTCTTCCATCGACATCAGCTCGTAGCCCTTGTCGGCGAGCAGGCGATTGGTGGCGTCGAGGATGGCCCCTTCTCGGGCTTCGAACTGAAGTTCGCGGAAGGACCGCCGCCGCGTGCGAACTGTCCCCGCCGGGCTGCTGGTGCCGGAGTCTTGATGGGCGTTGTGCTGGGCGTGTGTCAATTGAATGCATCGAAAGGGGCGGGGCCGGCCGATCTCCCGGCGCAGGGTCAGGCCGGGATTCTAGCCACTCTGGCAATCCAGCGCCGGTGGCCCGCGCGCTTTGGTGGGTTATCGCCGAATCGCTCCCCCGGAGGCTGGAGCGATGGGAGGCGTGCTTCGCGATGGCGTGGAAGCACCGGTTGAAACCGACCTGGGCGGCACCTGCAGGATGCTCTTGCGCCCGTCGCTCCGTTCGATGGTGATGCGGTCCACATCGATGTCAGCCAGCTTTGCATCCCCGGCAAGGCGGCTGCCGATCCCCAATGCGCGAGGGGGGCCGCCATTGACCGCAATCAGGGCGAGACTGCGATCGCCTTCGACGATGACCCCCACGAGGCGGATGTTGAGGTCGGTGGCGATGGCCGGGCCGACGGTCGGGGAGACCGAACCGACCGAACCGAACAGCGTCTTCAGACGATCGGGGTCGGGCTGGGCCTCCATGCGGGGCGCAAGCGGTGCGATCGGCGGGATGGGCGCCAGAATGCGGATTCCCGCCGCAAGCACGAGCGTCAGGCAGGCAAGCGCGAGCAACCCGGCCACCAGGCGGGGAGCGTCGATGATGCGGGTCATTGCAGAGGGGTTCATCTCGATTTTCTTGTCATACGCCACTGCTATGATAAGACGACCCCGAAAGAAAGGCTCTGCATCCGATGCGTTCTCACTCCCTGCTGCGGGTTCGCCCGCGTTCACAATCCGGCTTTACCTTGATCGAACTGATGGTGGTCATCGTCATTCTCGGCATTCTGGCCGCGATCGCGGTGCCCCGGATCATGAGCAAGCCCGACGAGGCCCGCGTGCAGGCCGCCCGCGCCGAGATTGCCCAGTTGCTCCAGGCCCTCGACCTCTATCGTCTCGACAATCAGCGCTACCCCACAACCGAGCAGGGTCTCGCCGCACTTGCCGCGCGCCCCACGAGCGAGCCGGTGCCAAGCAACTGGAAGGCCTATCTCAAGCAGGCACCGGTCGACCCCTGGGGCCGGCCATATCAGTACCTCGCGCCGGGCGTTCGCGGCGAGATCGACGTGTTCAGTCTCGGGGCGGACGGACAACCGGGAGGCGAGGGCGTCAATGCCGACATTGGCAATTGGGCGCTCAACCGCTGATCGGCGGGCGGGCGGGCAGGCGGGCTTCACGCTCCTCGAGTTGCTGCTGGCCTGCCTGATCGTAGGCATTGTTGC
>JBIKTA010000566.1:0-2591 GCA_044348315.1 Burkholderiaceae bacterium
GCGGTTGAGGGAAGCGAGAGCGATCTCACGATCGACGCGGCGGGCGCCACCATGCTGAGCAACGCGACGGTGGGCGGCGATCTGTCGATGGATGTGACGGGCGAGGCGACTGTGGGCTCCTTGACCGTGGGTGGCAACCTGTCGATGGATGTCGCAGGCGAGACGACTCTTGCCGCTGCGGTCGCCGGTGATCTGACTCTGGTCTCGACGTCCTCGACGAGCCTGGGTCTGACGACGGTCGGCGGCGCGTTGAGCCTCGCCGCAGACGGCGCGGTGAGCCAGACCGGTGCGTTGACGGTGACGGGCGCGACGGCGATCACTGCGACAGGCCAGACGGTTGATCTGAGCCAGACGCAGAACGACTTCACCGGCACCCTGACCATCACGGCCGGTGCGACGCAGGTCGTGGACCGGAACGCGCTGACGCTGGTGCTGGCGACGAGCGCGGACACGCAGGTGTCGAGCGGTGCGGCGCTGACGGTGTCGGGCGCGGTTGAGGGAAGCGAGAGCGATCTCACGATCGACGCTGCGGGCGCCACGATGCTGAGCGGCATGAGCGTGGGCGGCAACCTGTCGATGGATGTCGCGGGCGCGACAAGTGTTGCCGCCGCGGTGGCCGGTGATCTGACGATCGTCTCGACGTCCTCGACGAGCCTGGGCCTCACGACGGTCGAAGGCGCTCTGAACATCCGTTCAGACGGCGCGGTGAGCCAGTCCGGTGCGCTGAGTGTCGCGGGTTCGGCCTCGATCACAGCGGCCGGTCAGACAGTTGATCTCAGCCAGACTCAGAACGACTTCACTGGAGCCCTGACCATCACGGCCGGTGCGACGCAGGTCGTGGACCGGAACGCGCTGGCGCTGGTGCTGGCGACGAGCGCGGACACGCAGGTGTCGAGCGGTACGGCGCTGACGGTATCGGGTGCGGTGACCGGAGCGGGCAGCGATCTGAGTCTGACTACTGCCGGTGCGCTCACGGTGGGCAGTGCGACGGTTGCGGGCGATCTGACGACGGTGTCGACAGCCTCGACGGGGCTGGGTGCCACGACGGTCGGCGGTGCGCTGGACGTCACCTCGGACGGCGCTGTGACGCAGACCGGCGCGTTGACGGTCGCGGGTACGACAACGATCACTGCGACAGGTCAGACGGTTGATCTGAGCCAGACTCAGAACGACTTCACCGGGGCGGTGAGCGTGACGGCCGGTTTCGCGGAGATCGTGGACCGGAACGCGCTGACCTTGGTGCTGGCGACGAGCGCGGATACTCAGGTGACGGCGGGCGGCGCGTTGACGTTGTCGGGCGCGGTAGCGGGAATCGAGAGCGATCTTACGATCGACGCGGCGGGCGCCACGATGCTGAGCGGTATGAGCGTGGGCGGCGACCTGTCGATGGATGTTGCAGGCGAGACGACTCTTGCTGCCGCGGTCGCCGGTGATCTGACAATCGTCTCGACGTCCTCGACGAGCCTGGGCCTCACGACGGTCGGCGGCGCGCTGAGCCTCACCGCAGGCGGTGCGGTCAGCCAGACCGGTGCATTGACGGTGACGGGTACGACGGCGATCACCGCAGCGGGTCAGCCCGTTGACTTGAGCGAGACGCAGAACGACTTCACCGGAACCCTGACCATCACGGCCGGTGCGACGCAGGTCGTGGACCGGAACGCGCTGACTGTGGTGCTGGCGACGAGCGCGGACACGAAGGTCAAGACCGGTGCGGCGTTGACGCTGTCGGGCGCGGTTGAGGGAAGCGAGAGCGATCTCACGATCGACGCTGCGGGCGCCACGATGCTGAGCGGCGTGAGCGTCGGAGGCGACCTGTCGATGGATGTGACGGGTCAGACGACTGTGGGCACCTTGACTGTGGGCGGCAACCTGTCGATGGATGTCGCAGGCGCGACAAGTGTTGCCGCCGCGGTTGCCGGCGACCTGACGCTCGTGTCAACGTCCTCGACGAGCCTGGGTCTCACGACGGTCGGCGGTGCGCTGAGCCTCACCGCAGGCGGCGCGGTGGGCCAGACCGGTGCGCTGGCGGTCACGGGTGCTGCGACGATCACGGCATACGGCCAAAGCATTGTGCTTACCCACGAAGATAACCAGTTCCAGCAGTTGCTGCGGGTGGCTGCCGGCCGTGTCGACGTGGTGAGCCGCGATGCCCTTGATATCGTCATCGAGGCAACAGGGCCGGTTGACGTGGTCGCGGGCCATGAACTGTCGGTGGAGCTCGATGCGGAATCGGCCGCGAGCCTGACCGCGGGAGGCGATCTCACAATCGATTCGGTTCGTCTGATGGGCGCCTCGGCAAACCTTGAGACCGCGAGCGAGCGACGGACCTTCCTGGGACAAGTCGCAGTCGCGGGTAGGCTCGAGGTCAAGTCGACAAACGAGGTGACCCTGATCGAAGCAGGCAGGCTCATGGTCGGCGATGACGCGCGAGTTGACGCGGGCACGCAAGCCGTCAATCTGGCGCTGGGTGACGTTCGTATCGCCGGCACGCTGACGGTCGTTGCCGGGATGCTTGGGCTCACATCCGCTTCCGATCTGGATCTCGATCTTGCAATCGGCGGTGGTGCCACTGTCTCAACGGCGGGCGACCT
>JBIKTA010000567.1:0-2589 GCA_044348315.1 Burkholderiaceae bacterium
CTGAGCGCTTCGGATATTCAGTACTGCGAAGCAGCTCTCGTAGACCTGCGCGAGCCCCATCTGGCCGACGGCCGCTGCCGCCTGCAACTCGTGCATGGCGCTGGGGCGCTTGGACCACCCCAGCCGTTGCATGCCCTCGGCGACCGCGCCCGATGACACCAGGATGACCTCGCGTCCGCCGGCGCGAAGCACTGCGATCTCGCGCGTCCAGCGTTCGATGGCGGCACGGTCAAGGCCGCGGCCTTCATTGGTGACGAGGCTCGATCCCACTTTGACGACCAGACGCTGAGCGCCCGCAACGACCCGCATGTCACGGGCCTGCTTGAGGATGAGAGGGGATTCCGGGTCCTGCTCGGCCCCGGGGGCGTGGATGTGGGCGTCGGTCATTGCGGCGTCGACTTCTGCAAGGTTTACTGGCGCTGGCTCCGGGTGCGGGGCTTCCGGGGGAGGGCGGGCTTGCGCGGGGGCGGCTCGCGCGGCCCATCGAAGCGGATATCCGGTTCGGCCGCGATGGGCGCGCGCTGGGATTCGAGCCAGTCGTTGATGGCAAAACACAGCCGATCGCAGCCCTCGTGCGTCAGTGCCGAAATCGCATACACCCGTTCCGGGTCGATGGGCAGGATCGATCGCCCGCGTCCCTTCAGACGTTTGACGAATTCGGCGATGCGCGCAGCCCGCTCGTCGGTCGGGATGGCGTCGATCTTGTTCAGCACCAGCCAGCGGGGCTTGGCGTGGAGCTCGGGGTCGTAGGTGCGGAGCTCGCGCAGGATCGCGCGCGCATCGCGGGCCGGGTCCGCCTCGGGGTCGAGCGGACAGAGGTCGACCAGATGCAACAGCAGCCCGGTTCGCTGCAGGTGCCGGAGAAACTGATGGCCGAGCCCTGCGCCCTCTGAGGCGCCTTCGATCAGGCCCGGAATGTCGGCGACCACAAAACTTTTCTCAGGGCCGACGCGCACCACACCCAGATTGGGGTGGAGGGTCGTGAACGGGTAATCGGCGATCTTGGGGCGAGCGTTGCTGATCGCGCTGATCAGGGTGGACTTGCCTGCGTTGGGCATGCCGAGCAGCCCGACATCAGCGAGCACCTTCAACTCCAGCTTCAGACGCCGCGACTGTCCTTCCCGACCGGGCGTGTGCTGGCGCGGCGCGCGGTTGGTCGACGACTTGAAGTGGATATTGCCCAGGCCCCCGTCCCCACCTCGTGCGAGCAGTGCTGTGGCGCCGTGCTCGGCGAGATCGGCGATGACTTCGCCGGTATCGGCGTCGGTGATCACCGTCCCGACCGGTACGCGCAGCGTGACGTCGGCTGCGGCCGCACCGTATTGGTCCGAGCCCCGGCCATGCTCGCCGTTGCGTGCTTCGTGCCGCCGCGCGAAGCGATAATCCACCAGCGTATTGATATTCTGGTCTGCGACGGCGTGGATACTGCCGCCGCGCCCACCGTCGCCGCCGTCCGGGCCGCCTCGTGGAATAAACTTCTCACGGCGAAACGACACGACGCCGTTGCCGCCGTGGCCTGCTGCGACTTCAATGGTCGCTTCGTCGACGAATTTCATGGGTTGTGCCGCTCTTTGTCGGTGGGTTTGCGCGGCTCACCAACAAAAAAGCCCCGCTGGGCGGGGCTCCCTCTGGGCGTGAGCCCTGTCGTTACTGGATCGGGGCGACCTGGACCGTGCGGCGGCGCTGGGGGCCCTTGACCACGAACTCCACACGCCCATCGACGAGCGAGTAGAGCGTGTGGTCTTTGCCGATGCCGACATTGGTACCCGGATGGAACTGGGTGCCGCGCTGGCGCACGATGATCGAGCCGGCAGGGATGGTCTGGCCGCCATAGACCTTGATCCCCAGCATCTTTGGCTGGGAGTCACGACCGTTTCGCGTAGAGCCGCCGCCTTTTTTCTGTGCCATGAGGTGTTACTCCTGCGTGGGTGCGACGGGTTGCGCACTCGCTTCGCCGATCGACGAGGCGATGCGGCTCACGAAAATCTCGGTGTAGTTCTGGCGATGGCCCTGGCGCTTCTGGTAGTGCTTGCGACGCCGCATCTTGAAGATCCGCACCTTGTCGTGCCGGCCGTGACTGACCACCATCGCCGAAACCGCCGCGCCAACCACATGAGGCGTGCCGATGGCGACTGCGTCGCCCTCGCCCACCGCAAGTATCTGGTCAAACGTAATCTCGACTCCGATGTCCGCCGGTATCTGTTCTACCTTGATCTTGTCGCCGGCGCAGACCTTGTACTGCTTGCCACCGGTTTTTATCACCGCGTACATGGATGTTTTCCTTTTCCTGTTGACCCTGACATCGATTGCCCTCGTAAGTGATCGGATCGGCCGCAGTAACTAGGCGCAATCGACCCAAACGCTGTAAACGGAAGACTTTCAGGGAACCGATAATTATCTGAAATTCCGGTCAAAGAGTCAATCGCTTGGCGGGCCCAGACCGCCTTGAGTCTATAATGGTGCCAATACAACCTGCGCCGTCCGCAGTGTTCCGTGGCGCCCCGCACCCCCCATGAAACCCCCCGATCTCTTTCCGTTTCTGGCGACCGACCTCGATCAGACCGATGAGGTGATCCGTGCCAGCCTCAG
>JBIKTA010000063.1:0-8642 GCA_044348315.1 Burkholderiaceae bacterium
GTCGATGAACAACTCGTTGGTCTCGTGATTGACCATGTTGCGGATCGGGCGCAGTTCGATGCCCTTACCGATGGACTCGCGCAGATCGACGATGAAGACCGACAGGCCCTCGCTGCGCTTCCTCACCTCGGCAAGCGGGGTCGTGCGGGCCAGCAACAGCATCAGATCGGAGTGTTGGACGCGCGAAGTCCAGACCTTTTGGCCATTGACCACATAACGATCGCCGCGGCGCTCTGCAAAGGTCTTCATCCGGGTCGTATCCGATCCGGTGGTCGGCTCAGTGACCGCCATCGACTGCATGCGCAATGTGCCTTTCGCAATTGCCGGCAGGATGCGAGCCTTCTGCTCTTCAGAGCCGTGGCGCAGCACGCAACCCATCACATACATCTGACCGTGGCAGGCGCCTGAATTGCCACCTGCGCGATTGATCTCCTCCATGATCACCGAGGCTTCGGTGAGCGACAGGCCCGATCCGCCATAGGCCTCGGGAATCAGCGCAGCCAGCCAGCCGGCATCGGTCAAGGCGCGGACGAAGGCGTCCGGAAAGCCCCTCGCCTCGTCGACTTCCTGCCAGTAACGGGAGTCAAATTGGGTCACGACGGCGCGCACGCCATCGCGAATGTGCTGATGGGGGTCACCCGCTCGTTCGATCATCTGCCGTGCTCCTGTCATAGTTCGCGGGCAAAGCCCTCTTCGACCAGTTCAGCCGCGCGCATCAGCGCGCGCGCCTTGACTTCGGTCTCCTGCCATTCCGCCTCGGGAATGGAATCGTGCACCACACCTGCGGCCGCCTGCACATTGAGCATGCCGTCCTTGACGATGCCGGTGCGGATGGCGATCGCGAGATCCATCTCACCCGACCAGCTCAGGTAGCCACAGGCGCCACCGTAGATGCCTCGCTTGGTGCGTTCGAGCTCGTCGATCAGCTCCATCGCCCGCACCTTGGGCGCGCCGGTGAGGGTGCCTGCCGGAAAGCTGGCCCGCAGCACATCGATCGCATCGAGCCCAGGCCGCAGCGTGCCCTCGACATTCGAAACGATGTGCTGCACATGGGAATATTTCTCGATCACCATCTGCTCGGTGACCCGGACCGAACCGGTGCGCGCGATCCGCCCGATGTCGTTCCTCGCAAGGTCGATCAGCATCAAATGCTCGGCCCGCTCCTTGGGATCGGCGAGCAGCTCCTCGGCCAGCCGCTGGTCTTCCTCGGGTGAGACGCCTCGGCGGCGCGTGCCGGCAAGGGGGCGGATCGTCACGCGGGGGCCCTCGGGCGAGGCCTCCTGCCGCACCAGGATCTCCGGCGAGGCACCCACCACCTGAAAATCGCCAAAATCATAGTAGTACATGTAGGGCGACGGATTGATCGAGCGAAGCGCCCGGTAGAGCGCAAGCGGCTCGTGCGGATAAGGCTTTCGCAACAACTGACCGACCTGAACCTGCATCAGGTCCCCCGCCGCAACATACTCCTTGGCGCGCGCCACCGCCTCGAGGTAGTCGCTGCGCGGGAACATCCGGGTAACCGCGCCCTCCCCGTGCCCGGACCGGGGTGCGGACTCGCCTGCCGCTGTAATCGTGCGGCCGAGTCTGGACTGCAGGTCGCGCAGCCGCCTGCGCGCCGCAATGAAGGCCTCGGGACGTCCCGGGTCGGCATAGACGATCAGGTAGAGCTTGCCTTGAAGGTTGTCGATGATGGCCAACTCATCGACCAGCAGAAACATCATGTCGGGCGTGCCGATCGGGTCGGGCTTGTCACCCGGACCCAGGCGGGGCTCGATGAAACGGACGACGTCATAGCCGAAATAACCTGCCAACCCCCCGCAGAATCGGGGCAACCCGGGCCGCAGCGCGGTGCGGAAGCGTCCGTAGTAAGCCCGCACGAAATCGATCGGGTCACCGTGCGCCGTCTCGATCACTTCGCCGTCGCGCAGTACCTCGATCCGGTCGCCGCGCGAACGTACGAGCTCGCGGGCGGGCAGCCCGATGAATGAATAGCGTCCGAAGCGTTCACCGCCCACCACGGACTCGAGCAGCAGCGTGTTGGCCCGTTGCCCGGCATCGGTGAGCTTCAGGTAGAGCGACAAGGGGGTGTCGAGATCGGCGAGACACTCGACCAGCAGGGGAATGCGGTTGTAGCCCTGCGAGGCCAGCGCGCGGAATTCGATCTCAGTCATGTCGGTACCGTGGAGGACAGTGAGGGCCCGCGCAGCAACTCGCTCGCATGAGCGAGTGAGTCGACGATCGCATCGACATCGAGGCTGCGCACATCGTGCCCCTCGTTGTAACCGTAGGGCACGATGAAGACAGGCATGCCGGCGGCCCGCCCCGCGAGCGCATCGTTGACCGAGTCACCGATCATCACCGCCTCAGGGACCGGTACGCCCAAGCGTTCGCAGGCATGGAGAAGCGGCATCGGATCGGGTTTCTTGCGCGGGAGCGCATCGCCCCCCAGCACCAGCGCAAAGTACTTCGCCAGACCCGTGCGCTCGAGCAACTCATCCGAGAACGACTGAGGCTTGTTCGTGACGCAGGCGAGTTTCAGACCCATCTCCCGCATCGCCTCGAGCCCCTCGATCACGCCCGGATACAGCGCGGCATAAAGCCCGTTGATCCGACCATAGTGATGGTGGAAGGACTCGATCGCAGGCGCGAACTGCCCGGGCTCGGCGCGGCCGTCCAGAGAGCCGGTGAGCGCGCGATGCATCAGCACTTCGACGCCCTTGCCGACGTAGGTCGAGATGAGCTCGATCGGTCGGGCCGCCAGGCCGAGATCGGCGAGCGCGGCATTGGCCGCCGCCGCCAGATCGGCGACCGTATCAAGCAGCGTGCCGTCCAGATCGATGAGCGCCGCCTGGGTGGGCCGGGGCAAGCCGCGGAACCCTCGGATTGCAGTCATCGCGGCAGATCCTGATCGAGGGCTTTCCGCATGGCCGCGACCACCGAGCGGTAACCCCCATTGGGATCAGGCGCCCCGAAAATCGCCGAACCCGCGACGAAGGTGTCCGCACCCGCCGCGGCGATGCGGCCGATATTGTCGATCTTGACCCCGCCATCGACTTCGAGCGAGATGGCCTGCCCCCCCGCGGCCTGGTGTCGATCGATGCGGGCGCGCACCTCGGCGATCTTCGCCAGTGTGGAATCGATGAAATGCTGGCCACCGAACCCCGGGTTGACCGACATCAGCAAAATGATGTCGAGACGATCCATGGCGTGATCGAGCCAATGAAGCGGCGTGGCGGGATTGAAAACCAGACCGGCCTGGCAGCCATTGTCACGGATCAGCGCGAGCGACCGGTCGACGTGATCCGAGGCCTCGGGATGGAAGGTGATCAGGTTTGCGCCCGCCCGGGCAAAATCAGGGATCAGCCGATCGACCGGCCTCACCATCAGATGAACGTCGATCGGGATCGAGACATGCGGGCGGATCGCGCCGCACACCAGGGGCCCGATGGTGAGATTGGGGACGTAATGATTGTCCATCACGTCGAAGTGAATCAGGTCGGCACCGGCCGACTCCAGCGCCCGCACCTCTTCGCCCAGACGGGCGAAATCGGCTGACAGGATACTGGGAGCGATCCGGAATGAACGCGTCATGGAAGGGGCCTTGGGATCGGAGGAGATCTTCGATTGAATACAATCGGATTCTATCGTTTTGCCCACCGAGGGGCTTCAATGAACCCTCCACAGCCATTGAGAGACGCCGCACCGTGTCCGATTCGAATTATCAGTTCAACGTCCAGGTGGTCAGCCGTTATCTGCCAGATCAGTCGGACCCCGCTCGAGAGTTGTTCGCCTTTGCCTACACGGTCACCATCACCAACACCGGCAAGGTGGCGGCGCAACTGATCAGTCGGCACTGGGTCATTCAGGACGGCAGGGGTGAAGTCGTCGAGGTCAAGGGCCTGGGCGTGGTCGGTCATCAACCGCTGCTCGAGCCTGGCCAGCGTTTCGAATACACCAGCGGCAGCCAGCTCGGCACGCCAGTGGGCTCAATGAGCGGCAGCTACTTTTGTGTGGCTGAAGACGGGCACCGTTTCGAAGCGACCATCCCCGAGTTCGGCCTGTCCCTTCCGCGTACACTGCACTGAAAGACCGACACGCGAGATCAGCGCGTGCCCCGCATGGTCCACCAGATCAAGAGCAGCACCACCGCAAGAATGCCGAACGCCTCGAGCAACAAAATCCAGGTTCCATCCATCTTCGTTTCTCCTCGATTCGAGTTTACCGGCGGTAAGCGCCTACTGGCCCTGATGGCGGGATGGCTGTCGGTCTGCCACCGGTTCGCGGCCGCCTTGCTGGTATCGTGGACCGCGGCAGCCGTAGTCACGCCCGCCCAGGCGGATAGCCTCTCGCCGGCCGCCTTGCCCGGATGGTCGTCAGACCGCATCGAAGCCGTGCGGCCCGCGCTCGAGGCCCAATGTCGGCTGAAGCGGCCCCCTGGCGCCTGGGCGAGCCTGTGCAGCGAGATGAAACAAGCGCCGCAGTTTCGGACCTGGCTTGAATCCACATTCATTGCAAGGCCTCTGGTCGATGCGCAGGGTCGCGACCAGGGCCTGATCACCGGCTATCACGAGCCGCTGCTATCAGGCAGTCTCGCGCGGGAAACGGCTGCCCAGGCCCCGCTTTACCGCTTGCCGCCCGCCCTCGACCCTCAACAAGGCGGCAGGCGGCCGACCGGACGGGCAAACGCCTGGCACACACGCGCCGAAATTGAATCGGGTCGCGTCGACGGACTCGCGCCCATCGTGTGGCTGGACGACCCCGTCGAGGCATTTTTTCTTCATGTTCAAGGGTCGGGCAGGGTGAAGCTACGCGACGGCCGCTGGCTGCGTGTGGGCTATGCGGGCCACAATGGCCAGACCTACCGGGCCATCGGCCGGGAGCTGGTTGAACGGGGCGAACTCACTCGCGAACAGGCGGACGCGCCGGGCATCAAGGCGTGGCTGCGCCAGCATCCGGAACGCGCCCCTGAGTTGATGCGAACGAATCCCCGCTACGTATTCTTCAGGGAGCTGACACTGGCCGACTCGGCCGAGCCCTTGGGCTCGCTGGGCGTACCCCTCACGGCCGGCCGATCGCTCGCCACCGACCGCGCGCATGTCGCGCCCGGCTCGCTCGTCTTCATCGAGACCACCGAGCCCGTCACCGGCGCGCCCCTGCGCGCCTTGATGGTGAGTCAAGATACGGGTGGCGCAATCATCGGCGCCGTTCGGGCCGATGTCTACTGGGGCAGCGGCGACCTGGCTGAGCAACGCGCCGGCCGGATGCGTCACAACGGTCGGCTCTGGGTGCTCGAGCTACGCCCTTCGCTTGAACAAACAGCCGACCGGCGCTGAGGCCAGCGCAGGCCGCTCAGCGCTTCTCGAGCATCTTCACGAATTGATCCGGTGAAGCGTAACCCTGCAGGCGCTCTCCGCTCTCGAAGAACACAACCGGCGTACCCGTGATCCCGAGCTTTCGGGCGAGCTCGGCGACCTTGTCGATTGAGGTCGCGCAGGTGCCGGGGTTGGATGGCACGCGGTTTTGCAGCATCAATTCGTTCCAGGCCTTCATCGGATCGGGCGCACACAACGCTCGGGTGGCTTTGCTCGCAGAGTCCGCCGCCAGAAACGCCATCGGATAGGTGTAGATCGCCACGTCATCGAGCTTGAGGAGATCGGCGCGCAGTTTCTTGCAGTAGCCACAGTTCGGGTCCTCAAAGACCGCGATCCTGCGGCTCGCCTTGCCGATTCTCTGGACCAGCGCGAGTTCGAGCGGAAGCTCCCGAAAATCGATCGACAAAAGCTCTTCAACCCGCTCCCGGGTGAGGTTGCGGCGAGCGCCCATGTCGAGGAGGTCTCCGCCGTAAAACATGTAGCGCGCTTTTTCGTCGACATAGAGCAGTTCGTTCTGAATGCGCACTTCGTAGATGCCGGGCAAGGGCGTGGGCCGGACCTCGTCGACCTTGAAGCGGCCATCGGCAAAGGCCTGTACGGCAGCACTGATCCGATCAGCGACGGCACGGGTCTGGGCCCAGGCCGGTGCCACGAGGGTCGAGAGCACCACCAGGCCGACCGCACAGGCGCGCGCCCACAGACCGAAGCGAGGAGAGACGAGAGACGGGGATTTCGACATGGTCGATGTTCCAGTTGCTGCAACAAACATTCAGGATATCCGGAGATGCGGCTCAGCCGATTGCGTGAGCGACCAGCGCGCGTCTGAGCCAACCCGATCGGCCGATCAGGTCCCAGCCGAGATCGCGGAACATCACGAGCGGGCGATCGAACGGCCGGATCGTGTGGAGCGCCGACGGGTCGAAAAGCTTCTGGAGCGTATCGGTCACGGCCTGCATGGTGTGCACCGGCTCGGCGCGAGATCGCTCATAGCGCCGCAATGCCATGCGCGTCCCCGGGTCGCGCTCACCCCGCAAGGCGCTCACCAGATCCGTCAGATCGCCAAACCCGAGATTCATGCCCTGGCCCGCAAGGGGGTGCACGCCATGCGCCGCATCGCCCACGAGCGCGAGCCGAGGGCCGATCATCGTGCTCACCCGGCCGAGCCGCAAGGGATGAACGCTCACCTCTGAAATGAGATTCATACGGCCCGCCACGTGATCGCTCACGTCCTGCACCCGCTCGGCAAACGCCTCGCCGGGCAACTCACGCAAGGTCTCGGCCAGACCAATCGGCGCTGACCAGACGATGCTGAAACGTCCCGCGGCAGATGCGCCCGGCGCAAGCGGCAAGAGCGCCAGGATGCCGTGCTCGCCAAACCACTGCCAGGCGATATGACGGTGCGGGCGTTCGGTGTCGAAATTGGCGACCAGCGCATGGTGCGGATAGTCGTGCCACACGCTGCTGATACCGGCGAATTCGCGCACGGCCGACTGGGCGCCATCCGCGCCAATCACCAGACGGGCCTCGAGCGCACGACCGTCGATGAACCGAAGCCGTACGCAGTGCGGGGAGGACGCCGAATCAAGCCCGGCAAGCGAGGCGTCAAACGTGCGGACCGCAGAAAACGCAAGCGCCTGGGCGAGTGCGCGCGCAAGTGCACTGCTTTCGACGATCCAGGCCAGCGCCTCGACCCCCGATTCAAAGGCCGTAAAGCACAGACTGCGCGTCTGTGTGCGACCGGTTGGATGCACGCGCATGTCGGTGACCGAAGCCATGCGCGCCGCATCGATCGCCCCCCATATACCCAATGGTTCGAGCAGCGCGCGGCTTGGGGCGGACAAGGCGAAGACCCGGTTGTCGGCACCTGGAGCCGCCGGCGGACGAACCGGATCCGGACCGATCAGTGCGACCGATCGGCCCTCGCGCGCAAGGGCCAGCGCCGCCGCCATGCCCACCGGGCCCCGACCGACCACGGCAATATCGACACGAGCGGGCATCGGAGTTGCAGTCATGGCAAGGATTGGGGTTGATTCCGGGGGCGATTCGGTACGTGCGGGCTGTTCAATCGCTCAGCATGCCACCGTTCAAGTCGAGTATCTCGCCAGTGATGAAGCTTGACGCGCGATCGGCCAGAAACAGGATCGCATGCGTCACATCGTCCACGGTACCCATCCGCCCGACGGGGATCAGCGCGCGCAGAGCTTCCGGGAATGTCGCCGTCATCCGCGTGGCGATCGGGCCGGGCGCCACGGCATTGACGGTAATGCCGTGAGCGGCCAATTCGCGGGCAAGAAAACCGGTCATCGTGTGCACACCGATCTTGGATACTCCGTAGGCGATGTTGCCCGCGCGCTGCTGCTCGGAGGGGTCCAGCCAAGGCCGCGCGTTGCCCGAATTCTTGCCGACCACCGAGCCGAGATTGACGATGCGGCCAAAGCCGATGCGCTTCATGACGGGAATGACCGCCTGCGAGCAGAGAAAGGTCCCCTTCAGATTGATGTCGATCACACGGTCCCACTCGGCCTCGGGAAGCGCTTCGGCCGAGCCAAAAGAGGTCACCCCCGCGACGTTGACCAGCGTGTCGATCGGGCCCACCGATGAATCGATCGCATCGATCAAGGCGCGGATCGCAGTCGCGTCCCGCACGTCCAGCCGGGCAGTGTGCCCCGGGGCTGTCGTGACCGCCTCGGGCGGAACCGTCCCCGTGGCGTCGGCCGCGACCACGCGTGCGCCCGCCGCGCGAAGCGCCGACACGACAGCCGAGCCGATTGCGCCGTCCGCGCCCGTGACGAGCGCGATGCGGTCACCGAACCGTGATTCAGATGGGGAAGTCATGGTCATCCGAGCTCCAGAGTGGTGGCCAGGGCAGACGCGGCCGCAGAGAGCTTGATGATAGATCAAACGGCCGGCCCATGAGACAGGCTAACGTCAGGTGCACGCCAAAGTCTGATATCATCACGCCCCTTGGCCAAGTAGCTCAGTTGGTAGAGCAGCGGACTGAAAATCCGCGTGTCGGTGGTTCGATTCCGCCCTTGGCCACCATACCTACAAATAGTTGATTTTAAAGATGTTTTTCAGTTGAAAAGCATCTTCGTGATCCAAGCAGGTGGTCCACCTCGCCACGAGGTGTTGAGATGAACCTGTCCGCCCATCTGCGTCGTTCTCGCCACGTCATCTACTATTTCCGGGCCGTGTTGCCCGAGGCACTGGCCAAGACCGTAGGCAGGCGAGAGGTCATCCGGTCGCTGGGAACAAGGTGCCCCAGGCAAG
>JBIKTA010000064.1:0-8640 GCA_044348315.1 Burkholderiaceae bacterium
AAGATCCACGCGATCACACCCGCCAAGGCCATCCTGACCCCCGCAGCCCGCGCCCTGATGTCAGCGATCCGGGCGAGCGCCGGGCGGGGTTGAGCGTCGATCCTCGGCCGCTCATTTGGCAGAATGGGCGATCAGCCGACTGCTGAGTGGGCATCTGGCGCGAGCCGCACCAGTTGCTTGCCCAGGTTATGGCCTTGGAGCAATCCGATGAAGGCCAACGGCGCACTTTCGAGCCCCTCAGAGACGCTCTCGCGGTACCGAAGACGTCCCTCGGCGATCCAGCTGACCATCGCTGCGCGCGCCTCAGGGTAACGGGGCATGTAGTCCCCAACGCGAAAGCCCTGCATGCGCATGCGCCAGGTCTCGAATTCCTTGAGCCGCCGGGGTCCGACCGGCGCACCGCTTTCGTTGTACTCGGCAATGGAGCCACAGATCACGATACGCCCGTCCAGCGCCATCCAGGCAGTCGCAGCATCCCAGGTCGTGCCACCGACATTATCGAAGTAGATGTTGATGCGCTCCGGACAGTGCCTGCGCAGTGCGGCGAGTAGATCGGGTTCGGCCTTGTAGTCGATGCAGGCGTCAAAGCCCAGATCGTCGACGACATGTCTCACCTTCGCGGCGCCTCCTGCAATCCCGACCACCCGACATCCGTGTATCCGTGCGATCTGCCCCGCTGCCGACCCGACTGCGCCGGCCGCTGCCGAAACGACGACAGTCTGCCCGGCCTTCGGCTCGCCGATATCGAGCAGGCCAAAATAGGCCGTCATGCCGGGCATGCCCAACACCCCCAGTGCCGTTGAAACGGGAGCGAGAGCGGGATCGAGTCGGCGCAGTGCCGGCCCCGGCAAGATCCCGTAACGTTGCCAGCCGAGCCGCCCCTCGACGATATCACCAGGCTCAAAGGCAGGATCACGCGACTGCAATACCTCGCCGACGACGCCACCCCGCAGCGTCTCGCCGATTTCGATCCGCTTGAGGTGCGGATACACGCCCGCAATCAAGCCACGCACGTACGGGTCGACCGACAGCCAGATACCGCGGACCAGCACCTCGCCGGCCGCAAGCTGCGGCAGGCGCGCAGTTTCGAGTCTGAAATCGCTCTCGCGCGGCAGGCCATCCGGTCTGGCTGCGAGCACCATCCGCTGATTGACCTCGGGAACGACGTTCACTTGATCAACCCGGCTTCCTTGAGGATGGGCATGTAAGTCTTGCGTTCGGTGGCAATGAGCTCGGTGATCGCCTGCGCATCCATGTAGTAGATGACCTGCTTGAGCGCGGCGAATTCCTTCTTCATGCGCTCATCCTCGATGATTTCCTTGACCGCATCATGCAGCCGTTTCAGGATGGGCTCAGGCGTGCCTTTGGGGGCAAAGAGCATGCCCACGGGCACTTGGATCGGCACCTTGAAGCCTTGCTCCTCAAAGGTGGGCACGGTCGGCAACTCGGGTGATCGAACCTTGGCAAAGGTGACCAGAATCCGAATGCGGCCCGCCTCAAGAAGCGGAGCCGCAGCGACCTGGGTCAAGGACCCCAGCTGAATATGCCCACCCAACAGCGCAGCAATCGTCTCCGCTTCGCCCTTGAAGGGCACATCCTGGAGCGAGACGCCCGCAACGCTCGCAAACAGCGTGGGCGCCAGAAAGGTGACAGAGCCCTTGCCGTTGTGACCGAAGGTCAGGCCGGGGCTGGCCTTGGCAGCGGGCACCAGTTCGGCCAGATTGCGATAGGGCGCATCAGCCCTCACCGCGAGCACCTGCGGCGACATCTGCCAGGCCAGGATGGGCGCGAGATCCTCGGGTGTGTAGTTGACCGGCTGCATCAGGGGTACTGTCGAGAGGGCACCCTGGTAAAAATGGCCGATGCTGTAGCCATCGGGCGCCGATCGCACGATCGAGGTGATCGCGATTGCCTGCCCGGCGCCAGGTTTGGCCTGCACGATCACCGGCACATTGAGTTTCTTGGACAGCGCCCCCGCCAGCACTCGCACCGAAGTATCAACCTGTCCACCCACAGCCAGCCCGTGAACAAGCGATATGGGCTTGGAGGGAAAATCCTGAGCCTGCGCCAGGGGCGTCACGGCAGCGAGCAAGACACCGAATAATCCACCTTGCAAGAACGCGCGCTTCATCTAAGCACCTCCTTCGTTGAGAACGGGGAGCGCGAAGCCCGATCGGGCGCTATCGCACCAATTGTTCGCGTGGGCCCTCGATTGCATCGAGCGTCTCGAGCTCAGCCAGCACGTAATACTTGCGGCGAAGATCGTAGCGGGCCTGCACGGGAATGAAGTCCGGGCCATGGGTCCAGGTCTCGAAACGAGGGATCCTGCCGGTATTGAGGCTCACCCGGTCGCACAGGAAATCGCCTGCGGGCGTACTCACTGTCTCTTGGCCCATGTAATCCAGCACCAGCTTGGCCGGCTCGGGGGTGACGGTGGTCGTATTGCCAAGCATGGGCCCCGAGCCGCCGTTACCCAAAGCCGAACTGGCCAGTCGCGGATAGATGAGCTGCGGCTCGTCCTTGCGGTTCATGTCGATGAGCGCATTGACCCAGCAATCGGCAGCGACCGAATGACTCACGAACACGGGAATACGGCCCTTGACCGGCCAACGCTGAGCGATACGGCCAGCATCCACAGTAAAACTCTCGCACTCAACCAGATCCTCGGCGAACCGAAACCAGGCGCTGCCCTGAAAGCGGTCCTTGAGCGTGATGCGGATGGTGCAATCAAGCGGCCGCCAGTCCGGCCCAAGCGCCAGCGTGATGTGACGCAACAGTTTGTCGTCGTCCATCACCGTCATCGATTGGAGCGTGCGCGCACCATCCCTGTGAATGCAGATGGTGAACCACTCCTTGCCGGTGATGCCTTCCCCGTCGGTCACGTAATCGAGTCGCCCGCGCAGGGTGCGATGGTCCATGTGCTCTCACTCTCGGTGGCTTGGGTTCTGTGCAATACTAACTCGAAGGACTTCGTCGAGTCTTGGAGTTTTTTTGGCCCGAAGCGAGGCAGCGTCGGCCATTCTGAACGAGCATTCACCACCGATAGGAGACGTGATGGCAAGCCCGAATTTCCCGAAGGACATCGGCCGCACAGGCGGCGTCTGGGAAGGTAGTTACCGCAGGATGAAACCCGATGGCACCCTGATCGAGGAGTACGCAAGCCGTCAGGAATCGCGCCCCGACGGTGACACCTGGCACGAGCGCATCACCTACAAATGGGCCGACGGCCGCAGCAAGACGATGGATTTTGTTGCGCGCCTGTATGCCGATGGCGTGCACGAGTACGCGGAAGACTCCTTGCTGCGCGGCCGCACCTATCTCACAGGCGTGGGTCAGGTCGTCTTTCCGTATGCCTGGCACGACAGGCCAGGCGTGAACGTGCTGGAGGTTCAGCACTACATCAACCCGCGCAAGCGCACCCGCATGTGGCAACGCTTCGAAAACGACGCGCTCGTCGAGATCATGGTGATACAGGAAGAGCGGGTCGGCGAGCCGATTCTTGGTTGACCTGCCCACGAAGCAAATGAGGGCCTGAACTCGATGGCCCCGGACGGCGTCGACTCGCGCTACGCGTGGATGCGCCTGGGCCTTTCGATGCTGCTGATGATCATCGGCGGCAGCGGCATGTACACCGTGATCGTGGTGCTGCCCGAGTTGCAGCGGGAGTTTTCCGTCGCGCGCGCCGATGCCGCGCTCCCCTACACGCTCACGATGCTGGGGTTTGGCGTGGGCGGAGTGTTGCTGGGCCGTCTGGCTGACCGGAGGGGTGTGGCGATCCCGCTGATGCTGGGCGGCATCAGTCTGGGCGCGGGCTTCATTCTGGCCGGACTGTCGGGCTCCTTGTGGCAGTTCAGTCTGATCCAGGGCGTACTCATCGGCATGCTCGGCAGCAGCGCGAGTTTCGGCCCACTGATGGCCGATACCTCGCTCTGGTTCCTGCGGCGCCGCGGCATCGCGGTCGCGCTCTGCGCATCGGGTAACTACCTGGCCGGCGCAATCTGGCCGCCCGTACTGCAGACCATGATCGAGCACTGGGGATGGCGCAACGCCTACATCGCCATTGGGGTGTTGTGCCTGGTGACCCTGGCTCCGCTCTCGCTCCTGATGCGAAGGCGCGCACCGTCCGCCGGCGACGGCTCAATCGTCAAACCGGAGGTCCGTGCGGCATCAAACGCAGTATCGAACGTGGCATCGACCTCACGGTCAAGCGCAGCGCAGCGTGCTGGCGAAAACCCGCGTCCGCTCGGCCTCCCGAGCCCCGTCTTGCTCGGCCTGTTGTCCGTGGCGGGGATCGCGTGCTGCATCGCCATGGCGATGCCTCAGGTACACATCGTTGCGTACTGCACCGATCTGGGATTCGGCGCGGCTCGCGGCGCGCAGATGCTGTCGGTGATGCTCGCCACCGGCGTGGTGAGCCGATTGGTTTTCGGCCTGATCTCTGACCGGATCGGCGGGCTGAGGACGCTTTTTCTAGGCTCCGCGCTGCAGGCGCTCGCACTCGTCCTGTTCCTGCCGTTTCAGGACATGGTTTCGCTCTTTGTCGTCTCGGCACTCTTCGGACTGTTCCAGGGCGGAATCGTCCCGGCTTACGCGATCGTGATCCGGGAATACTTCCCGGCGCAGGTCGCGGCTTCACGCGTCGGTGTGGTGCTCGCCTTCACCCTCTTGGGGATGGCCGCAGGCGGCTGGATGTCAGGCTGGATTTTTGATGTCACCGGCAACTATCAAGCAGCGTTCATCAATGGGATCGCCTGGAACCTGTTCAATCTGCTGATCATCGGATTCCTGCTGACGCGCCGAGCCGCCTCAGCAGCCAGCCGAAACTGACCCGTTCCTGCTCGAGCCGCAGTCGGACCTGCAGGCGATCGGACCTCAGCTCATCGTAGAGCTCGGACTCCTCATTCGACAAGCGCGATAAATCGCGCCGGGTGGGTTCGGGCTCCTCGCCCCAGTGATCGCGATGCACGAGCAGCGTCTCACGATCCATCAGTAGCGAGCGCACGCCAGGGAAGTGGCCACGCAACTGATCCAATATGGCAAATCCGTGGGTATCGATATCACCCCAGTAATGAATTGAACACTGATTCAGCCAGAGAGCCTCCGCGAGCGCATCCCAGCCGTAGCCGGCACCGAACACGACAACGGCGCGATCGACCGTCGGAAAGGCCAGAAAATTGACCTCATTTTCGGTGATGAACACGTGTTCAGTCGCCCAATCGAGCGCGGCAAAGCTTTGCGCATCGACTGTGATATCCGCCAGGCCCCGGGAACCCGGCAGACTCAATAGCCTCCCGTCAAGCGGTCGAAAACGGATGCGGTCAGGCTTGTCGCGAAAGCCGTAACGGCGGGCGAACTGGGCCACACCACGCGCGTCGGTCGCCACGTCTGCCGGCGGCAAGGCCAGATCGAGCCACTCGGTCAGCACCCCACGATGCGCTTCGATGAACTTGCTGTCGATACCAGGCACGTCCACCTGCCGGAGGTAGATGCCAGGACGCGGATGCGTCTGAAGCCATGACACGACGGCCATCAGTCTGCCCCAGCGATCTGCGATCTCGAGCGCCTGAAGCGGCCGCTTCGAAAGCCATGCAAGGAGGGTCGGCTGCGCAGACGCGGTGCGCTCCCAGAGGTCCTGAAAACGCCGAGCACTCCGGACTTTTGCGAGCAGTGCGAGGGCATCCTCGAGCGTGTCGACCCAAACGGCCGCAGGCAGACGCTGCGTGCCCTGCACACGGTGATGCCAATCGCGCCACTCGACACGAACGCTCGGCATGTCCGATAGGGCACCAACCCAGTTGCGAACCGCCTCGAAGCGGTCAGTCAGGTCGGCTGCAGAAGGTGACTTGAGCGACAGGCGAAGCGGCCACGACAGTGCACTCGAGGCCAGATCACGCAGCAGATCCCCCCGGTCCCAGAGCCGCTGCACCTGAGCACGCAGATCAGCCGCTGTGCTCCAGTCCGAGGGCTTGCTCATGGCGCAGCATCGGCCACGTCGGTGAGCGGACCGGTCGAGGCCGCGAGCCGCTGCGCCCGATATTCCTCGATCGACAGGCAACGCAGACGCGAATCCCGCCCGCCCTCGTTATGGACGAAGCCCACACTCGCCACGAAGGGCTCGATGATGTGGATCTTCTGCAAGGGCGTCACGATCAGCAGCTGGAGATTCAACTGCTGGAACAGCCGCAGCCCATACTGGGCCGATTCGTCCGAGCCGCGACCGAAGGCCTCGTCGATCACCACGAAACGGAAGGAGCGCGAGCGCACCGCCCCCCACTCCAGCCCGAACTGGTAGGCGAGGCTCGCGGCAAGCACGGTGTACGCGAGCTTTTCCTTCTGACCGCCCGACTTGCCGCCCGAGTCCGAATAATGCTCATGCTCGACGCCGTCGGCGCGCCAGCGCTCGCTCGCCGAAAACAGGAAGCCGTTGCGCACATCGGTCACCTTGGCCGTCCAGCGCCGGTCGGCATCGGCAAGCCCCTCCCGCCCGCGAAAACGGTCGATGATCGCCTTGACCTGCAGGAACTTCGCTTCCGAATACTGTTCATCCGAGGAACCGGTCAGCGCGCCCTCGGTGCAGGCGCGAAGGTCTTGCTGAAAATCACGGATCTCGGCATCCGGACTGGGCTGGGCGACCAGTTTGATGAACCGACCCGGGTTGTAATCGATCACCTGCAAGGACTGGTTGATCAACTCGACCCGCTCCCGGATCGTCTCGCGCTCGCGCGCGAGTTGGGCGTTGAAGTTTGCAATCTCGTTGATCGTGTTGACGTTCAACAGCTCCTTGAACCGGGCCTCGAAACGCGGCAGATCGTCGCCTTTCAGACCGACCAGCATCCGCTCGTAATCCGGCAGCGCAGCCAGGCTCACATCGAGCTCGACGGTCTCGGCCTTATAGGCCTCCTTGAAGCCGCGCATCGCATTGACGATTCGCTCGGTCAAGCGGGCCTGGCGCCGGTCCTCGGCATCGATCCGGTCCTGTAGCCACTTGCGAAGGCCCTGCTCGCGGTTGTCACACGATTCGACCGAAAGCTGATGCTCGCCGAGGGCTTCCGCCCGCCAGCCGTCCAGGCGCGCGAGCTGCGCAGGCTCGACGGGAGCCGCCTGCCAAAGGGCATCGACCTGATCGCGCTGTTCCTGTGCCGCCTCGAGCTTGCTTTTGACCTCGCCCCGGCGGCCCAGCGCCTCGGCGCGCTTCGCTTCGGTCTCGGCCAGCCGATCCTGAACGAGCTTCAACTGGCGGGCAAGTTCCTGCAAGGCATCGGAAGCGGCCTCGAGCCGCGCACGTTCTTCGGCGAGCACTGCGATATCCCGGGCCAGGCTCATCCAGTCGATATCGGCGAACCGGGAGAATTCCTCGAGCCGGGCAAGGGTCTCGAGCCGCCCCCTGAGGGTCTTTCGCGCCTGCTGAATCTCGCTGATCCGCCCGGCAAGCAAAGCCAGTCTCTCCTCGATGCGCTGGCGCTGGTCGCGCAAGGCGCGCAGTTTGTCGGCGTTGCTCCAACCCAGCACATAGCGACTGCGATCATCGATGCGGCTGCGATCGTCCTTCTCGTGTCGACCGCTCGAGTCCTTGATCTGCCCGGCACGCGTGATCGCCCGGGCCTCGCGTCTGAACTGCTCACCCGTCTCGCAACAGGCCACATCGAAACGACCCCGCAGTTCGTGCTCGAGCCAGTCGTAATGCGGTGAATCGGGCTTGATCTGCAGTTTGCGGACCAGTGACTGCGGATGCAGCGATGCGCCTGGCTGCTGCTTCCGGGCGCGCACATGGAAATAAACGAGACGTGCGCCGAGATGCTGGCGGTCGACCCAATCAGAGACTGTCTTGTAGTGCTCATCGGGCACCAGCAAGGCCAGACCGAAACCACGCAGCAGGCGCTCGGCCGCGCCCGCCCAGTCTCGCTCTTCGTCACGCACCTGAATGAGCTCGCCCGCAAAGGGCAGCTCCTCCTCGCCAATGCCGAGCGCCGCACACAGCGCCTCGCGAATCCGGACCTGGGCCGCGTCGATATTGCTCTTGCGTCGCTGCAGGCTCTCGATCTCCTCCGAGAGCGCAGCGTGTTCCTCGCGCGACTTTCGAAAAGAGAAATCCTCCTCGCGTTCCCGGTTGTCGAGGTCGGCGATCCGCTCGCGCAGGCCCTCGGCGCCCTTTGCGATCGTCCGGTGCTGCTCAATGAAACGGGCTTCGTCGACAGGGGGCGATTCATCGATCCGGGCAAGCAACTCGGTATGGCGTCTGGCCTTGTCCTCGCGCTGTGCCTTTTCATGCTCGAGCCTGCGGAGACTGGCCGCCAGTTCCTCAAGTCGATCGCCCCCCTTGTCCCGCATGGCACGCTCGAGGCGGCCGAGCTCGACGCGCTCGGTCTCGCGCTGCGCGTCCAAGCGCTCGATCAAATGGTCGAGCCGGGCGGCGTCCTGACCCAGAAGCTCGAGCCGCCGCTCGAGGAGCTCAGCCTTGAGCCGCGCAAAGTAAGCCCGCAGGGCCTCACGCCCCTCTCGCCAGGTCTGAATCTCGAGCGCAAGCGCAGCATGGCGGTGCCCATCTTCGACCAGCGGTGTGAGCAACTCGACCTGACGTTTGGCCTTGAGCACCGCCTGATGGGCCCGGTCCAGATCGTCGAAATGACGGATCAGCGCCTC
>JBIKTA010000568.1:0-2582 GCA_044348315.1 Burkholderiaceae bacterium
GACCACTGCGTTCGGGTTGCCGTGCTGCGGGACCACGACCTGCCCGTAGAAATTGGTGGGAATGCCGCCCATCTGGTAGTGGATCGTCGGCACGACTGGAATCGGATCGCGGATCGGATCGACGTTGGCGAACTTGATCGCGATTTCCCGGATCGAGGGCAGACGCTTCATGATCGTGTCGGCGCCCAGATGATCGAGCTTGAGCAGGACGTAATCGCCATCGGGACCGCAGCCCCGGCCTTCCTTGATCTCCTGGTCCATCGAGCGAGAGACGAAGTCTCTTGGCGCGAGATCCTTGAGCGTGGGCGCGTAACGCTCCATGAAGCGCTCGCCATGCTTGTTGAGCAGAATGCCGCCCTCGCCCCGAACGCCCTCGGTGATCAAGACGCCTGCGCCCGCCACACCGGTCGGGTGGAACTGCCAGAACTCCATGTCCTCGAGTGGGACCCCGGCGCGTGCGGCGATGCCCATACCGTCGCCGGTATTGATGAAGGCGTTGGTCGATGCGGCCCAGATCCGGCCCGCACCGCCGGTCGCGATCACGGTCACCTTCGACTCGAGGATCATCACTTCACCCGTTTCCATCTCGAGCGCTACAACGCCGACGCAGTCGCCGTCGGCATCGCGAATCACATCGAGCGCCATCCACTCGACAAAAAACTGCGTGCGCGCGCGGACGTTGCGCTGGTAGAGGGTGTGAAGCAGCGCATGCCCCGTGCGATCGGCCGCAGCACAGGCACGCTGAACGGGCTTCTCGCCGAAATTGGCGGTGTGGCCACCAAAGGGCCGCTGGTAGATGGTGCCATCTGGATTGCGGTCAAATGGCATGCCGAAATGCTCGAGCTCGTAGACGACCTTGGGCGCCTCGCGGCACATGAACTCGATCGCGTCCTGGTCGCCTAGGTAGTCCGAACCCTTGACGGTATCGAACATGTGCCAGTACCAGTTGTCCTCGCTCATGTTGCCGAGCGATGCGCCGATGCCGCCCTGGGCCGCGACCGTGTGGGAACGGGTCGGGAACACCTTGGAGAGCACAGCGACGCTCCAGCCCGCCTCCGCGAGCTGCAGCGAACAGCGCATGCCGGCGCCGCCCGCACCGATGATGACGGCGTCGAATTTGCGCCGGGGAAGATTGTTTGCAAGATGGTTGAGCACGTCGGCCATCTCAGATGCTCCACAGAGTGTTGATCGCCCAGATCACGTAGCCCACCAGCAGAACGATGGTCAGGACCTGGAGCGTGAGGCGGATTGCAGTGGGCTTGATGTAGTCCATGTAGATGTCTCGGACACCGATCCAGGCGTGCCAGCAGAGCGCCAGAAAGGCAAGCAGCGTGAGCACCCTCATGAACGTTGCGCCAAAGAGGCCCCTCCAGGCCTCCTGCGAGAACTCGGGCATGACAAGCAGACTGATGCCGAGGACGACGGTGTAGACCGCCAGTACGACGGCCGTGATGCGCTGGGCAATCCAGTCGAGCAAGCCGTAGTGGGCCCCGACGACGATTCGCTTGGTGGTCATTTAGAAAGCTCCGAAAAGCTTGAGTGCGAAGATCGCCGTGAGGGCGAGACTGACCGCAATCGCCGCCAGTGCGCTCTTCCGAGCGCTGTCTTTCTCGGTGCCGACGTGCAGATCGAGCAGCAAATAGCGCACTCCGGCACAGAAGTGGTGGAGATACGCCCAGATCAGCGCCAGCAGCACGAGCTTGGCGAGAGGGCTCGCCACGAATGCCTTGTAGCTCTCAAAGCTGGCCTGGGACCCCAGGCTGTTCTGGAACAGATAGAGAACGAGAGGCAGTCCCAGCAAAAACAGCAAGGCCCCGCTCAGCCGATGGAGGATCGAGACGATTCCCGCCGGAGGGAGACGGTATTGAAGGATCTGGCCTATTTCGATGTTGCGAAACCTGGGGCGGGCTCTTGCTGGCCCTGCCCTCCCTGAAGACTGATTCATTTTTTTTAATCCAAGCCGGTGCAATCAGCGCATATTCTGACTCAAATTTTGTTGTCGCACCAAGACAAGGGCCTCCAGCGGCGGCCAAGCGGCGACCGCAGCGGGGGCACGCATCATGACAATTCGTTGAAGTAGTGATGCCGCGAGGTCGAGCAAAACGCCCGCCTGAACTCGACTGGCGCATCCTGGTAGGTGCAGGTCAGTCGATCGATACGCAGCACCGGCTCACGTACAGCAAGACCGAGCGAACGGGCCACATCCAGGGGTGCTGCAATCGCCTTGATCCGCTCCTCGGCCCGAATCATTCGAACGCCGAATTCGGTCTCGAGCAAGGCGTAAAGCGGCCCTTCGTAGGTTGACAGACGTTCTGCGGACAAGCCCCTGAAACGAGCGCCCGGCAGCCAGATCTCGTCCAACACCGTGGGCTCACCCGACAACTCGAGCACCCTGCGGATGAAGACCACGGTCTCACCCGCCCTCAGGTGCAGCAGGCGGGCGATCTCGGCGGGCGCCTTGAGCCGCCGGCATTCGTTGATGCGACTGATCAGTCGTTCGCCCCTGATCCACCGCCCGCCCGCCTGGTCCTCGTCCATCGCCTGCGGCGCGCCGAGTGGATCATGGGCCTCGAAATCACCCT
>JBIKTA010000569.1:0-2575 GCA_044348315.1 Burkholderiaceae bacterium
CATCTGGCGCGATACCCGGCGGGGTGCGGGGCCCGCCTGCGTCGGTTGGGAGAGGGTCATCGGTCACCTCGCTCGATACGAAAGCGCGCAACACCTTGCCTCACAAAGGGGGTCAGGTCGAAGGGCTCGCCCCGCCAGGTCACGGTGACGGCACCGACGTTGCCGATCACGCCACTCAAAGGCGGAGCGATGTCAAACGAGCGGCTGGTTCCGGCCGGCTGAGTACCGATGGCCACGACCCGATCCCCGGCATCGCGGATCTCGATCCAGGTGCTAGCTGAAAAGCGCATCGCCAAACCCGTCGAAGAAGCGGCGCTCGAGGACTGCTCGGACGGGCCGGTCGCCTGCGTACCTGGCGGGACCGGAGCCGCCTGCACACCACTCTGTCCAAAGGGCCCTGCGGCCTGGGCGGCGGTCGCGGGCACTCCCGAGCCCTGGACGACGGGTGACCCGGGTGTCCCTCCCGGGCTCCCGGACCCCCCCCCCAAGGACATGGAAGGCGGCGCGCTGCTGCTCAAGCCCAACGAGCCGTTCGAGGGCTCAGATCCCTGCGGCGCGGTACCACCCGATATCGCGGCCGTTTGGCTCCGTCCCGAACCGCTGTCGCGGCCCTGCGGTGCGGACGCCTCAGACGCCGACGTGCCAGCCCGATCCGCGGCCCCATTCGATTCGCCCAGGTCGAACAGCGCCGCTCCACCCCCGAAGAAGAAGGCGATCACGACCAGACCCACTGCGGCAAGAACGGTCCAGGTCAGCCAACTACCCGAACCACTCGCTGAGAAACCCAGCACACCACGCCGAGGCATGGGCTGGTCGAGGGCTGGCCGGTTGATCGGCTCACCGTCGACGCCATACTCCGCATCAATCGCAACCAGCAGACTCTCAACGTTGACCGAAACGGCTCGGCCGTAGGCCCGGAGGGCCGAGCGCGCAAAACTGCGGCCGGGCAGGGCCCGCCAATCGCCACGCTCGATCGCCTGGATCTGCCGCGGCACCATGCCCAGTCGCGCGGCCAGGTCCGACTGGGCCAAACCCCGAGTCTCGCGCGCCTGAACAAGCTGATCGACCGACTGGATCGCGGCCGGATCAGCCGCCACGGCGGGCTCCTGTCGCAAGGACTGATTAGACAGACTCATGCCACCCCCATAACAGGAATATTTCGCCGGGCAGAGCGATCTGCCAACCGTGTTCGGTCCCGAACCTCGCCCGCCAACTGACCACAGGCCGCATCAATATCGTCCCCACGGGTACGGCGAACAGTCGTCACTTTACCGCCATCACTCAGAGACCGCGCAAAAGCACGGACGGCTTCAGCCGATGAACGGCGCAAGCCGGACTCTGGGAAAGGATTGAAAGGTATCAGATTGAACTTGCAGGGCAGGGTCCGGGTCAATTCAAGCAACTGCCCGGCATGCTCGGGCTGATCATTGACGCCGTCCAGCATCACGTACTCAAAGGTGATGAAGTCCCGAGGGGATCGCTCGAGATAACGGCGGCAGGCGTCGAGGAGTTCGGTCAAGGGGTACTTGCGGTTGAGCGGCACCAGACGGTCACGAAGCGGGTCATTTGGAGCATGCAAGGACACCGCGAGTGCAACCGGGCAATCCTCTCGCAGCCGATCGATCATCGGCACGACGCCCGAGGTCGAGACGGTCACCCGCCGACGGGACAGTCCATAGGCGTGGTCGTCCAGCATGAGCCGCAAGGCGGCCAAGGTCGCCGCGTAATTCTGAAGCGGCTCGCCCATGCCCATGAACACGACGTTGGTGATCAGGCGGTGAACGCTCCCCTCGGCGGACGGCTTGGGCAGCGGGTCGTCGTCCTCAGCCTGAGCATCTGGAATGCGCCCCGAAACGCCGTCCCTCGTGAGGAGATTTTGGGCCAGCCAAAGTTGCGCAACGATTTCATGGGCGTCGAGGTTCCGTGCGAACCCTTGATGCCCGGTCGAGCAAAATCGGCAATTGACCGCACACCCCGCCTGAGTCGAGACGCAGAGCGTGCCACGCGACACCTCCGGAATGAAGACGGTCTCGATCGCGTTCCCAGCCCCTACGTCAAACAGCCATTTGCGGGTACCGTCCGACGAGCCGTGATCACGCACGATCGGCAAGGCCGAGACCACAGCGCGCTCGGCGAGCAGGGTCCGAAAGCTCTGGGCGAGGTCGGTCATCGCCGCAAAATCAGAGCTCCCGCGCTGGTGAATCCAGCGCAACAACTGACGGGCACGAAAGGCTTTTTGACCCCAGTCTGCGCAGAGCGCCACGAGCTCGTCCGGGGCGAGCCCAAGCAACTGGATCGGGGGGGTATCACTCATGAGAGGCTTCGCGCGACTGACCTGGGCCGGGAGACCGGCTGAGCGCCCGACCCCGACCGCAGGAATCAGCGTGCAGCGATATCGATACCAGAAAAGAAAAATGCGATCTCCGCACGCGCAGTGTCAGAGCCATCCGAGCCGTGCACCGCGTTCGCGTCGATGCTGTCGGCAAAGTCGGCGCGAATCGTGCCTGGGGCCGCCTTCTTCGGATCGGTTGCACCCATCAGATCGCGGTGGAGAGCGATCGCGCCCTCGCCTTCG
>JBIKTA010000570.1:0-2569 GCA_044348315.1 Burkholderiaceae bacterium
CAGGTCTCGGTGGATATCGAGGCCGCAAGCAGCAAGGCGCTCGGCCTGCAGGGTTTTCGCATGGAAGGCGAACTGACCGGCGGACGGGTGGGGACGATAGCGAATATGGCGACCAACGACGTTCTGATCAACGGCAAGAACGCGATCGGGACCGCAATCAACGCTCAGGTCACAGCCGAGGAGTTGGCTTCGAACATCAACAGCAACAGCGGTGAGCATCGGGTGACTGCCGTGGCCTTCAATACCCTCAAGGGTGTTGCGCCGACCGCGGATTACTTTGCCTCCGGTGCGTTGACCGTCAACGGCGACTCGATCGGAGCCGCCAGCAGCGTCGAAGAACTGGTGACCAACATCAACCGTGATGCTGCCGGCGTGACCGCAGTACTCGGCTCCGACGGCACGATCGAGCTGTCGAACGATACCGGTCAAAACATCGTTGTTGCCGGAACGGCGCCGACCACGGCGGGCTTCACCGCCGGCACCTATCGTGGCTTTGTGTCGCTGTCCAGCATGGATAACGAGTCGATCTCGATCAAGGCCAAGAGTGTTGCGAACGGCTTCGTTGGCGGTACCGGAACGATCGCCGACGTCAAGAACATGGGCTTCAACCAGACCTTTGATGGCGCGAGCTTCGAGGCCACCGCTGTGGACGCCAACAAGATCGAACTGGACGACGATCTTCGGATCAACGGTGTGCAGGTGGGTCCGTCGGAAGATAGCAGTGCCCGGGCCAAGGCCTCGGCGATCAATGCAGTCTCCGGAGAAACCGGCGTGACGGCGTCGGCCAAGACCGAGGTGGTGCTGACCTACGCAATGGCTGACGTAGCCAATGGCGACGATGTCAACATCAACGGTGTCGAGATCGACCTGTCGGCAGAGACCGACATTTTTGGGGTGGTCGATACCATCAACCAAGCCGAGGCGGGGGTTGTGGCGTCCACCGATAGTGATGGCCGTCTGATCCTCACCGCCTACAGCGGAGAAGACATCAAGGTCAGCGACGCGGGAACAACTGCGGGCACATTCTTTTCTGCTGCAGCTTCGCTGACGGGCGACGCGTCGACAGGAGCGGGCACGACGGTTGACCCCCGCGTTGTCAAGGGCCGTATCACGCTGAGTTCCGAGACGGGCGCCGACATCCGGGTGGAAGCCAAGAGCACGGGCGCGGGAGCTTTGATCGGTTTCGCCGAGCAGGGCGGTTCGTCGACTGCGGTCGGTGGCAACCTGAGTGTGCTCACGCAGGAGTCGGCGGGTCGGGCGATCACTGCGATCGACGAGGCGATCGACTCGGTGGGCATGGAGCGCGCCAACCTCGGTGCCTTCCAAAACCGGTTGACCGCCGCCGTCGACAACCTTAACTCGACGATGACCAACCTGTCCGAGTCGCGCAGCCGGATTCTGGATGCCGACTACGCTGCGGTCACGACCGAACTGGCCCGCTCCCAGATCGTTCAGCAGGCGGCGACCGCGATGCTGGCGCAGGCCAACCAGCAGCCGCAGACGGTTCTCGCGCTGCTGCAGTAAGTTCGCTCTCTTCAGGCGGTCGGGCTCCGCGCCCGCCGCCATCGGATCAGCGGTTCAGTTCTCCGCTTCAGATCCCAGACCCCGACCCGGTTCGCCGGCTCGGGGTTTTTTACTTTTGCTTCCCCCGCGCACCCCCGTGTCGAAAAATCTGGCACGCGCATTGCTTTTGAGTCTGGCAAACCAATCTTGGGAGCCTGACCATGAAGCACCACGAAAGCAAGCAGCCGGCCTCTGGCCGCTCCGGCAAACGCGTGAAGGGCCAAGCCGTCGGCTTTCCGACGCCCGACCAGATCCGCTACTCGATCCAGCAACTCGTTGCCGACGAGGAAATCGACAAGGCTGAAACGCTCGCCTTCGAGGGCCTCTCGGCCTACCCCGAGAACGAGGGTGTACTGGCGATCTCGGGTCTGGTCGCCGTGGTCCGAAACGACTGGGCGAGAGCGGTTGATCTGCTCGACCGCCTGATCGCGATCCAGGGTCCGCGCGCCTCGGATTTCACACGGATGATGTACGCACGCGCCCGCAACTGCCTGGCCGAGCTTGAAGGCAATGGCTTGCATGCCGGGCGGCACGATCTTGCCGCTATGCCGGCACAAGGCAACTGAAGCCAGTCAGGCGCTACGAGGGTACCCACCATGACCGTCATCAATACCAACGTCAAGTCGCTGTTCGCGCAAGCGTCCCTGCGGACCAATGAGCGCGCGCTCACCGGTTCGATGGAGCAACTGTCGACTGGAAAGCGAATCAACTCTGCCAAGGACGATGCTGCAGGCCTTGCCATTGGCATGCGAATGACGGCTGATTTACGCGGTATTGCCGTGGCCATCCGGAATGCGAACGACGGCATTTCGATGATGCAGACTGCCGATGGCGCCCTGGGCGAAGTCTCCACCATGCTTCAGCGGATGCGTGAGCTTGCCGTGCAGGCGGCGACCGGCAGCATGAGCTCCAGCAACCGAAAGGCGCTCCAGGCTGAGCTCGACCAGCTGATCGCTGAAGTTGACAACGTCGCCAAAATCACCAACTTCAACGGCATCAAGCTGCT
>JBIKTA010000571.1:0-2561 GCA_044348315.1 Burkholderiaceae bacterium
GGCGTCGCGCACCGCGTACCTGCATCCAGCCCGAGGCCACAGCGAGCCGAACGTCTGACTCGCGTCCAAAGGCAACGCTCCCCGATGCAGCCGGCGGCGAGATCAGGAGCGTTCCCGGTTTGAGCCGACGCCCTGAGGCCGGCGCCCACTGCTCACAATCGGGAATCGGGATGCCCGTCGCGCGATAGGCCCGGTTGATCGGCTCGACCGCCGGATGAATCGCGAGCGGCCCAGGCAAGGTACCGGCACCTGCCGCGGTAAGCCCTGCGATCAGGCGCTGAGCCTTGCCCAACGAATACGCAAACAGCACGCTGGGCTGGCGCTCGCGTGCGCACCCCTGCCACCAGTCGAGGATGTCCGCAAAGACCCGCTCGGGCGCCTCCCAGCGATAGACCGGAAGCCCGAAGGTCGACTCGGTGATCAACACATCACAGCGCACCGGCTCGAATGCCTGGCAGGTGGGATCGGGCGCGAGCTTGTAGTCTCCGGTCACCACCCAGACCCGCCCACCGAACGCTATCCTCAATTGCGCAGAACCCAGCACATGACCCGCCGGATGAAATGAGACACGCACTGCGCCCAGCGACAGGGACTCGGTCCAAGCGAGCGTCTGCAGGCTCACCCCACCCAGACGCACTCGCATCACCTCACGCGCCTGCTCGGCGCACAGGTAGTGGCGATGACCGCCGCGGGCGTGGTCAGCGTGGGCGTGCGTGATCACGGCCCGCTCAACCGGTCGCCAGGGATCGATATGAAAATCGCCTTCCGGACAATAGAGGCCCTCGGGTCGAAGGACCACCAGATCATCCGGCGCAGGTCCGGTCCCGACGGGATGTTGATGCTGGGTCGTCATCAGGGACTGTTCGCCTCCCGGTCGGTCAATACCGCAGCCCGCTGCCGGAGACCGCGACGCCGATTCGTATCATGAGCCAGGCCGCCCGGGCGGCCAGGCGGCGCCAGAGCGGCTCGCGCTCGACACGGTCGAGTTCGACCGCGCGCCCCCCGCGCTCGACCGCCTGCTCCAGACGCTCGCGCAGGGCCTGCGCGAGCGGCCGGGAACGTGCGACGACGTTAGCCTCCCGAGCGAGCAGCAGTGAGAACGGATCAATGTTGGCGGATCCCACGGTCACCCAATCGTCGGCGATCGCGACCTTGGCGTGCAAAAAGCTCGGTCCGTATTCGATGATCTCCACGCCTTCCCGCAGCAAGGGCTCGTAAAGCGCCAGCGTACCCAGGTGAGGTAGGCGATACTCGACGCGGCCTTGCAGGAGCAGTCTCACCCGCACGCCACGCCGTGCAGCCGCACAGAGCGCGCGGCGAAAGCGCCGTCCGGGCAGGAAATAGGGCGAGGCGATCAGGACCTCGCGGCGCGCGCGCCCCAGCACACGGAGATAGAACCGCTCGATCGTTCGCCGATTGCGGACGTTGTCGCGAAGGGCCAGCCCGGCGTGCACGGCGTCAAAGCTTTGGGGCGCATCCGGATACCGGGCGGTCGAGACCGGGCACGCACCCTGCGTCGGGCCCGCGAGACCCTGCGTCGGGCCTGGGAGGCGCTGCGTCGGGCCCGCGAGACCCTGCGTCGGGCCTGGGAGGCGCTGCGTCGGGCCCGCGAGACCCTGCGTCGGGCCTGGGAGGCGCTGCGGCAGCCCTGCGCCGGCCTGCGATACGCCTGTAAGGTCGGGCCACGGCCCTGCGGCACGCGCGCCGGGCACCGAAGGCGACTGTTCGCTCGCCTCATCCCAAAGGCGTCGCATCGCCTCGTCCACCTCGGCCACCAGCGGGCCCGTCACCCTGAGCGCAAAATCGAGGCGAGGCGCCTCGAGCGGTCCGTGGCGCGGATCGACCCGATCGTCGAGCAAGTTGATTCCGCCAGCAAAGGCTTCGCTGCCATCGATCACACAGAGCTTGCGGTGGAGCCTGCGCAGGACCCGCAGACGCATGCCGATCACGGTGCGAAAGGGACGGAACACCCGCACTTCGACGCGGGAGGAACCGATGACCTCAGCCACCCTGCCCTCGAGTGCTACGGTACCAAAACCATCGACCACCAGCCGCACCGCCACGCCTCGCGCGGCCGCACGCGCCAGAGCATCGGCCACCGCCTGCCCGCTTCGATCGTCGTTGAAGATATAGGTTTCAAGCTCGACCGAGACCTGGGCACGATCGATCGAATCGATCAGGGTCGGAAAAAATTCAGCTCCGTTTTGCAGGATCGTGATTCGATGCCCGGCTGCCAATCGCAGACGCGCTTTCAGATGCCCGCGCACAGCGGCAAAACTGCGCCGGGAGGGCTCAGTCGCTGCTCGCCTCTCAAACATCTGCGAGCGCGGGCCGCTTCGACTGCGGGCTCACCTCGAGCCGGAGATCGGCAATCACGGGACTGTGGTCGGAGAGGCGGGCCCAGGCCGCGCCACGAGGCACCCGCGCGTCCTCCACCGCAAAGCCGCGCAGGTAGATCCGGTCCATTCGCAACCACGGGACCAGGGCCGGGAAGGTGCGGGCAGAACGCACCCGACGCGCCATGACCGACGACTGGTGTTCGATACCCAGGCCCTGCGCCA
>JBIKTA010000573.1:0-2559 GCA_044348315.1 Burkholderiaceae bacterium
ACCCGACCGCCGGTCCCGGAGGCGTTGAGGATCAGGGGGGCCTGGAAGCTCATGACCTCGCCATTTCCGGCCGGGCTCCCCATTCGGACGCCCTGGATGCCGCCAACGCCACCGATCGTGATCGCAGCCGCGTCCAACCGACCCAGCGATCCGCCATCGAGGGTCAGATCATCAATCTCAGGATTGAGCTGGTAGGCCGCATCCACGGTCACCGTGATCTTATTCGCCTCGTTCGGCACGATACTCAGGGTCTGGGTCGGCGCGATCTGCTGCGTGACCACATTCAGATTCAGCGAATCACCCTGGAGTTGCGTACCGGAGTCGATCTTCGCATCCACCGCGACCGTGACGTCAATCCGGTCGAGATCGAAGGTGCCCGGCAAGGCACCGCGCGTGCCACGCTGGATCGCATCATTCGCATTCAGGAACCTGGTCGGATCGGCGGGGTCTGTAACCTGACCGGTCAGCACGACCAGTCGGCCAGCGCCCGTGATCCTGCCACCGTCCACGTTGGCCGCATTGGTGTTGACGACGAAGCGCTCACCGATGTCGAGCCTGACCGCACCCAACTGCCCGGTGAAGGACATCGTCGAACCGCCCTGCGCCGCAACGAGCGCAGAACGCGCGTCGACCCCGCTGATCTGGCTGAAGTCAGCGGACGGGAAAGCCGAGAGTTGAGTGATCGTCGCCGAACCCGTGCCAGTGATCGCGCGCCGATGGGCCTGCTCTGCTGTCAGCGTCAGCTGGCCTGAGGCGTCGACCCGAATCGACACATCATCGAGATCGAGCGAGCTGAAGTCCTGCACGCCGTTGACCGAGAGCAATGCATCCAGCCCGCCGAGGTCCGCGAGGCTCAGGTCGCCCGTCAGACGAATCGCACCGGAACCACTGATGCTGCGAGCCGAGCCTCCCGACTGCGTCAAGGCGGCGGGAAGGGTCAGCGTCGCGCCCTCTTCAATCTGGAGGGCGAAGCCAGCCAGATTGGAGGTGGAAGCCACCGCAGCACCGGTGAGTACCCTCGCGACCGTCTCGCCCGACACCGTCACACCATCGAGACGGACCGGTGCGCTGCCCAGATCCAGGATCGTGACATTCCCGGCGCCGGAGATCGAGCGACCGGCATTCGTCAGCGTCGCCTGCGCACCCGACAGCGACAACGTGTATCCGTCCGCAACCGTCATGGAGAGCGTGCCCGGAAGCTGCGTCGATGCAGCGAGGGTCACGTCAGACGTGATCGCAGTCGAAGAAGCGACTGCGATGCCACCGAGATCCACTGCTGCGGAACCGAGTTGCGTCAAAACGACCGAGGTGCCGATCGAACCGGTGACCGAACGACCGTCGGCCTGGGCCGCCGTCATGCTCAGCACGGCACCGCCGGCGAGTTGAAGGTCGACATTACCGAGGTTGCTGCCCGACGAGAAACGGATGGCCGTAGAGGGCTGGCCCGTCCGATCCAGCACGGCGGTGGCGCTGAGACCGGAGCCGATGTTCGAGAAGTCGACCGTGGCGACCGAGGAGCCGGCACCCACGCCGTTGATGGTCAGATTGCCGGAACCCGCGATCTCGCGGCCATCGACCTGTGCCGCCGAGAGAGACAGGGTTGCCCCGCTCTCAACCTGAATGCTGAGGTCGGCGAGATCAAGGGCCGAGGGCAGCGAATCGGTCGAACCGCGGAACACCAACGAGGTACCACCGCCGGCGCTGCGATCGTTCGCAATCGCGGAGAGGTCAGGCAGCGCGCCGGGGGGCGTCATCGCCTGGAGCTGCGCAATGTACTCCACCAGTCCTTCGATCTCGATGCGCCCCTGGCCACCGATGTTGGCACCGGCCGCTTGCGCCGCAGTCAGACGCAACAGGATGTCCTTCGGCACCGTCAGGGCGAATCCAGCGGTGTCGAGCCTCATGTCGGGCGAGAACCCGCCCAGACTCGTCAGATCGAGGCCACCATCGAGCGTGATGTTGCCTGCCAGCGTGATACTCGCGATATTGGCACGAGTCGGATTCGCTGCCAGCTGCAGGAACTGACGCAGGCTGTAAACGGCCAGTTCCGCTCCCGGCGCGATCGGCAGGGTGGGATCTCCAAACCGGTCGGCCGCCCCGTCCTTGAAGAGAATCTGCACCGGCGGAGCCTCACCATTCAACTTCAGCTTGGGCAGGATCACCACGCTCTTCTCGTTGGGATCGAAATTGTCCTGCCACTCGGCACGCGCCGATTCGAGCAACGTGTCCACGAAGTGAAGGACGGGCTTATTGATGCCGCCAGGCTGGAAAGAATTGATGAATCGCAGGTCGACCGATAGCGGATTGTTCAATCCGTCCGCGAACGACGCGACGTCGCCCTGGATCTCGATCGTGCCGTCCCCGAGCACCTCCTGCAGGCTGCCCTCGGCCAGCAGTGAGTAGAACTGATTCATCGACATCGCAACGGCGGAGTTGATCATCACCCGCTTGAAGCCGCTGATGCTCGCCGCAGGGAGTTGGCTGATATCGAGCGTTCCGCTGTTGGACTCGAGCGTGTTGTTGCCGTTACCCAGATGAATCACGGAGTCGGCCGTCAGG
>JBIKTA010000572.1:0-2559 GCA_044348315.1 Burkholderiaceae bacterium
GCAGTTCAGTCTCGGGGACACCATCATGATCGAACTGCCTGCCGACCGCCTGATGGTCGTTTCGGAGCATTGAAGATGATCAAAGCCAAAGCCTACCAACTTGCGCTCGCGACGCCGTATCGCTGGTCCAAGGGGATTCAGCACCAGCGTGTGGGTCTCATCATCCGCTGCGAGCTCGACGGATCGGTGGGCTGGGGCGAGGCGGCGCTGCCGCCGCACGTGATCTACCGCCCCGGCGCGTACGAGGCGGAGTTCGCGAGCCTGGTCGACGGCATTGATGTCCATGACAATGATTTTCTCGACGAGCTCGCGCTGCGCGAGATCTCGCCGCGACTGCGCTGCGGGATCTCGACCGCGTGGTACTCGGCTCAGGCTGCAGCCAGAGGGCAAACACTCTCGCGCTTTCTGCTGGGGCCTGAAGCGCGTATTCCGAGCCACGTGCCGGTAAACGAACTGATTGGCGACGCCGAAGCGGACGTCTGCGTGGCGCGCGCGGCGGCTGCCATTAGAGCCGGCCAGGATACGGTCAAGGTCAAGTGCACGACCGAGCGCGAGCTCGACCTGTCGCGCATTGCCGCGATTCGTGGGGCCTTCCCAAGACTCAAGATCCGCATCGACCCCAACGAAAGCTGGCCGCTCGATTGGGCGGCCGACCAGTTGAATGCGATGGCAGGGTTCGAGATCGAGTACTGCGAGGAACCCCTGCCCCGCGGCACACCGCTGGCCGATTACGGTCTCCTGCGCAGGCAAACCAAGGTGCCCATCGCGCTCGATGACAGCATTCGCACGCTGCGCGATGTCGAGCTGGCGGCGCTGCGCGACGCGGCCGACGTCCTGGTGCTCAAGGCCCAAAGGGTGGGCGGTCCCGACCAACTGCTCGAGATCGTACGCTACGCCGATTCGCTCGGACTGCGCAGCACGATCACCTCCAGCCTCGAGACCTCGCTGGGTCTCACGCTCGGCATTCATTGCACGGCGATGGCACCCGCACCGATCGCCGCCGCTGGCATCGGCACCGCGCGCTTTTTCGCGGTCAATGTCGGCCCGCCCCCTCCGATCGTCGACGGCCAGATGGCCGTACCGGGTCGCCCCGGACTCGGATTCGATGCGTCGGATTGGTGGGGGCAGGCAGATCGTCAGGCTGCGGTCTGAGTCAGCATCAGCGCAGCACGCTCGCAGATGCAGACTATTTCGCCCCGCTGGTTGTAGGCGCGATGCTCGAAATCAACGATCCCGGAATCACCCCGGGACTTGGACAATCGCTTCGACTTGACCGTGGTCTCCACTCGAAGCGTGTCACCGGCAAAGACCGGTTTTGGAAAGCGGATCTCCTTGAACCCGAGATTGCCCACGGTCGTACCCAGTGTCGTCTCGGTTACCGAGATCCCGACGACCAGTGCAATCGTAAACATGCTGTTCATCAGAGGCTTGCCAAATTCCGTCTTCGATGCGAATTCCGCATCCAGGTGCAAGGGCTGAGTGTTCATGCTCAGCGTGGTCATCAGAAGGTTGTCCGTCTCGGTCACCGTTCGAGTGATCGCGTGCCGGAACACCTGCCCGACCTCGAATTGCTCGTAGTAAAGACCTGCCATGCCGTGTCCTTCGCTTTGATGGGTCACCGGTATCCGCTGCGGCGCTTGATCCAATTTGGACCAGGCGCCGACTACCGATGCAAGGTGAATCGTCCGAACGTCACTGGAGCTCGATTTTTGCGGCTCGTATGTGCTTACCCCAGGCTTCATACTGCTCACGAACCAGCGTCTGCATCGCGGCGCCCGAAACGGTCAAGGGCTCCAGTCCGGTGTTGTAAATCTGCTGGACCAGCGCCTTGTTTGCAAACGCCTGCGTAAGCGCCTTCGACCACCAATCGATTACCGGGGATTTCAGGCCGACGGGTCCGGAAACGCCCACCCATCCGGATAGAAACAGATCCTTCACGCCGGCTTCAGCAAAGGTCGGAACGTCCGGGAGGATCGGGGAGCGCCGGTTCGATGCAATGCCGATCCCGGTCAGCTTCCCCGCCCGGACATGAGGCACCAGAACACCGATGTCACCGGCAACAAAGTCGATCTGTCCCCCTAGGAGATCGGCGAGTGCGGGTGGCTGGCCCTTATACGGCACGGCGGTCGCCGTAATACCGGCCGCAGCGAGAAAGGCCATGGCCGCAACCTGAGCCGTGGCGCTGCCATACCCAAACGTGAGCTTGCCCGGGTTACGCCGCGCCGCCTCGATCAGGTCCTGCGCGGAGCGGTAACCCTTGGCCGGATTGACGACCGCACCCACGTCAAACCGAAATATCCCACCAATATGGGTGTAGCCGGTGATCGGATCCACAGATGGGGGTTTTTTCATGAGCTGGGGGCCGGAAGAATGCGTGGCACTTGCGCTGGCAAGCAGCGTATAGCCATCGGGCTCAGCCTTGGCAACGATATCCATGCCGATCGCCCCATTCGCGCCGGGTCGGTTATCCACAAAGATCTGCGCTCCAGTGTTTTTGCGGATCTCTTCGATGACCATTCGCGGGACGACATCAACCGAACTGCCTGCAGGGTAACCGAT
>JBIKTA010000065.1:0-8555 GCA_044348315.1 Burkholderiaceae bacterium
CGGAGGCACGATCCGCGAGCCGGGCATCCCGGCGCGAGCGGCCCCCTGGCGAGCGACCCCCCTGGTGATCAGATCCCTGGCGAGCGGCTCCCTGGCGAGCCGCTCCCTGGTGAGCAGCCCTCGGTCCTCTACTGCGCCGTCCAGCCGCCGTCGACCGTCCAGGCCGCGCCGCGAACCTGGTTGGCTGCGGGCGAGCAGAGGAAGACGGCAATCTCGCCGAGTTGCTCGGGCGTCACGAATTCGTGGCTCGGCTGCTTTTCGGCGAGCAGTCCGACGCGAGCCTGGTCGACCGTCAGGCCGCCCGCCGCCGCGCGCGCATCGATCTGTTTCTGAACCAATGGCGTGAGTACCCAGCCCGGGCAGATCGCATTGCAGGTGACGCCCGTGCGTGCAGTTTCGAGTGCGACGACCTTGGTCACGCCCACGATGCCGTGCTTGGCCGCGACGTAGGCCACTTTTTCGGCCGACGCGACGAGGCCGTGGGCCGAGGCGATATTGATGATGCGCCCCCAACCCCGCTCACGCATGGCAGGTAGCGCGCATCGGATGGTGTGAAATGCGGAGGAGAGGTTGATGGCGATCACCGAGTCCCAGCGCTCGGCCGGGAAGGACTCGATCGGGGCGACATGCTGAATCCCCGCGTTGTTGACCAGAACGTCGATCGCACCATGGCGGGCGTGGATCCGGCTGATCATCGCTTCGATATCGCCCGCACGCGACATGTCGGCCGATTCGTAGTGCACCTCGACGCCCGATTGCTGCGCGATCTCGGCGCGGATGCGCTCGATCTCCGCAGGATCGCCAAAGCCGTTGAGGATGATGCGTGCGTGTTGCGCGGCAAGCGCGCGAGCGATGGCCAGACCGATGCCGCTGGTCGATCCGGTGATGAGCGCGAGTTTTCCGTTGAGCATGGGAGACTCCCTGTAAACTTGCCGCCCATTGTAGAGGACCACTCCGCTGCCTGTTGAGCGGACCTGCGGGAATGAAAGTCATGACCCCCGTCTTGCACGAAGTGCTTTGCGCCAGTCCGATCGGATTGCACCAGCTCGCCTATTGGGAGTGGCTGCCAGAGGGCCGCTCGGGTGCGGACTTGCCCGTGGTGGTGTGCGTGCATGGGCTCACGCGCAACGCCCGCGATTTCGATCGTCTCGCGCAGCGACTGGCCACGCGCTACCGGGTCATCTGTCCGGACATGGCCGGGCGCGGACGTTCTCAGTGGCTGGGCGACCCCGCGCTCTATGCCGTGCCCCAGTACGTGGCCGATTGCGTGACACTCATCGCGCGGCTCGATGTCGAGCGCATCGCGTGGGTCGGCACCTCGATGGGCGGGTTGATCGGCATGAGTCTCGCGGCGCTGGGCGGCTCGCCCATCACCACGTTGGTCTTGAACGATATCGGGCCGGTGATCGATCGGGCGGGTCTGGCGCGGATCGGCAGCTACGTCGGGCAGGCGCCGAGCTTTGAGCGCTACGAAGACTGTGTTGCCTACACCCGTCAGTCCACGGCGAGTTTCGGGCCTCACGACGATGAAGGCTGGGACGTCTTGTCGCGTCACTATTGGGTGCAGCGCTCGGACGGTCGATGGTATGCGCACTACGACCCTCGGATTGCCGAGCCGTTCAAGGCCTGGGTGGGGCAGCCCGCCCTCGATCTGTGGTCCATTTATGAGGCGGTGCGCTGCCCGACGCTGCTCGTGCGCGGCGCGCAATCCGATCTACTCACGGCAGAGGTGGCTCGCGCCATGAGCACGCGTGGACCACGCGCCCGGCTGGTTGAATTTTCAGGGGTCGGTCACGCACCGTCCTTCATCCCGACCGATCAGATCGATGTGGTCGACCATTTTCTCAGGGAGCAATTTTGATGAGCGATATTTCAAGAAAGCATGTCGGTCCTCGCATGTCCGAGGCGGTGGTTCACCAGGGGGTCGTCTATCTGGCGGGACAGGTCGCCGAGGACACCTCGCTCGACGTGGGCGGGCAAACGGCTCAGGTGCTGGCTGCGATCGACCGCTTGCTTGCCGAGGTGGGGAGCGACAAGACCCGGATCCTCTCGGCCACGATCTTCCTTGCGGATATCGCGACCTTTCCCGAGATGAACAAGGTCTGGGATGCCTGGGTGCCGCAGGGTCATACCCCGGCGCGCGCGACGGTCGAAGCCCGCCTCGCTGCCCCAGGCTACACGGTCGAGGTCAAGGTCGTCGCAGCCTGCTGAGTGTCCCGCTTTTTACCGCCAGCCGACCTGGTCGATGATCCGGGCGGCGGTGGTTTGTGAACGGCTGAGGCGCTCGACCGGCAAGGCATCGCGCTTGAAACTGCCCATCGCCTCGAGCGCGCGATTGCTGGTCTTGACGCCCGGTACTGCGGGCCACTCGTTGTTGCCGTCGGCAAGCATGATCTGCGCCGCGTCGCTCGCGAGATATTCGAGGAAACGGACGGCTGCCTGCGCATTGCGGGCGTGCGTCAGCACGGCGCCGCCGCTGACGTTCATGTGGGTGCCCACGCCTGACTGATCGGGCCAGATCACGCGGACGCGGTCGGCGATGCCGCGATCCTCTGCCCTGGACGAATTCATCAGCCTGGCCAGGTAATAGCTGTTGGTCAGCGCCACATCGCACTCGCCGGCCGCGACCGATTTGATCTGGTCGGTATCGCCGCCCCGTGGCCTGCGGGCCAGATTGGCGACGACGCCGCGCGCCCAGTCGGTTGCTTTCGCCTGGCCGTGATGCTCGACCATTGCACTGATCAGCGAGAGCATGTAGGGGTGAGCGCCTGAACGGGTGCAGATCTTTCCCTTCAACTCGGGACGGGCAAGATCCATGTAGCTTTGCACGAGCGCATGATCCAATTTGGTTGTGTTGACAACGATCACGCGGGCGCGGGTCGAGATCGCGAACCAGGTGCTGCCCTGACCGGTGTCGGCGGATCGCAGTTCGGCCGGGATCCGGGTCTCCAGCACCTGAGAGCGGGTCGGTCTGAACAAGCCCTCGGCATCCGCTCTGGCCAGTCGCGCGGCATCGACCAGAAGCAGCACATCGGCCGGGCTCGCACGGCCCTCGCTGCGAAGGCGCTCGAGCAGTGCCTCGTCGCCCGCTTCGATGCGGTTGATCCGAATGCCGGTCACCTTGGTGAAGTTGCTGTAGAGCCGCTCATCGGTCTGATAGTGGCGGGCTGAATAGAGATTCAGTACCTGCGGGTCGGACTGCGCCGACGCGGTTGCGGACAGCAGGCTCAGCGTACAGGCGCCTGCCAAGAAAGCACAGGTGAGGGCGCGACGCTTTATCCGTCTCATTGCGGTCGAACGACGATCGGCAAGGGTGGCGGGTGACGCAGTCGGCATGGATGCACTCCTGGGTTTGCTGGAACCGCTCAATACTAACGCAAACGATAATGATTCGCAATACATGTGATGCCGCACAGGGCGTTTGGAGCCGTATCCGCGGGTCTGGACTCTGCGTAGAATCGTCCAGAGAATTACGCTGCTGGCCGCCTGGCAGTACTCATTGCAAAAGTCGAAAAACACGCCCGTTTGCCAAGGAGATCATCATGAGCGGAGCGCCGTCCCGCCAGCCTGCCCGACTGCAGGATGTCCATCAACGCTCGATTCAGGATCGCGAAGGGTTCTGGGCCGACCAGGCGGGTCTGATCGACTGGCATCGATCCTTCGATCAAGTGCTCGACTACAGTCGGCCGCCGTTTACCCGCTGGTTCGTTGGTGGCGAGACCAATTTGTGCCACAACGCCGTTGACCGCCATGCGGCCGCGCACCCCGATCGGGCTGCGCTGATCTTCGTGTCATCCGAGACGGGTGAGGAGATCGTCTACAGCTTTGCGCAGTTGAAGCGCGAGGTCGAGACGATGGCGGCCATCATGCAGTCGCTCGGCGTGAGGCGCGGTGAGCGGGTGCTGATATACATGCCGATGATTCCGCAGGCGGCCTTCGCGATGCTTGCCTGCGCGCGCCTGGGGGCGATTCACTCGGTTGTCTTCGGGGGGTTCGCCTCGCACAGTCTCGCCTCGAGAATCGAGGACGCCACACCCTGTTTGATCGTGAGCGCTGACGCTGGTTCGCGCGGCGGCAAAGTTGTGCCCTACAAGGGACTCCTCGATGAGGGCATCCGCTTGTCGGCGCACAAGCCGCAAGCCGTGTTGCTGGTCGATCGGGGGCTTGCGGCCATGGAGCACGTGCCGGGTCGGGATCATGCCTATGAGCCCTTGCGTGAGCGTTTCTCACACACGCAGGTGCCGGTGGTCTGGCTCGAGTCGAACGAGGTGTCCTACACGCTCTACACCTCCGGGACCACGGGTCGGCCCAAGGGCGTTCAGCGTGATGTGGGTGGGTATGCTGTTGCGCTCGCGGCCTCGATGCGCGACATTTTCTGTGGGCAGGCCGGTGAGACCTATTTTTCGACCAGCGATATCGGCTGGGTCGTCGGACATTCCTACATCGTCTATGGGCCGCTGATAGCCGGGATGGCCACCGTCATGTACGAGGGGACGCCGATCCGGCCCGATGCGGGCATCCTGTGGCAGTTGGTCGAACGCTATCGCGTCACGGTGATGTTCTCGGCCCCAACAGCCATACGGGTGCTCAAAAAACAGGATCCTGCCTGGTTGACCCGTTATGACACGAGTTCGCTGCGTGCGCTCTTTCTCGCCGGTGAGCCCCTGGACGAGCCGACCGCACGCTGGATCGGAGAGGGACTGGGCCGTCCGATCATCGACAACTACTGGCAGACCGAGACGGGCTGGCCGGTGATGACCGTTGCGCATGGCATCGAAAAAACACCCACTCGCCTGGGCAGCCCTGGGAAGCCGATCTATGGCTACGACGTGCGCCTGCTTCACGAGCAGACCGGCGAGGAGGTCGGTGTCGATGAGAAAGGCGTGGTGGCGATCGTGCCGCCACTGCCGCCCGGTTGCATGCAGACGGTCTGGGGCGATGATGAGCGATTCGTCCGCACCTATTTTTCGAGCGTACCGGGCCGTCAGGTCTATTCGACTTTCGATTGGGGCATCCGCGACCGGGATGGCTACTACTTCATTCTCGGCCGCACCGATGATGTGATCAACGTCGCGGGCCATCGCCTGGGTACTCGGGAAATCGAGGAGTCGTTGTCAAGTCATCCATCGGTGGCTGAGTGCGCTGTGGTGGGTGTGGCCGATACGCTCAAAGGCCAGGTCGCTGTGGGCTTTGCGGTGCTCAAGGATGCATCGATCGCCGAACAGCTGCCGGCACGTCTTGCCCTGGAAGGCGAATTGATGGCTGTGGTCGATCGTCAGCTCGGCGCCGTGGCGCGACCTGCTCGCGTGCATTTCGTGAGCGCCTTGCCCAAGACGCGCTCGGGTAAGGTGTTGCGACGATCGATTCAGGCGGTCTGCGAGTCGCGCGATCCCGGCGACCTGACCACGATCGAGGACCCTGCCACGCTTGAGCAGATTCGACAGGTTCTGGGGGCGCCCAAATGAGTGTTCGCGGGGCGCTGCGACCGGGGGTGTCGCGTCGGGAACTGCTCGCCTGGGCACTCTTTGACTTCGCGAATTCGGGCTATACGACCGTTGTTCTCACGGCGGTCTACAGTGCGTATTTCGTGGCGGCGATCGCCGGCAATGCCGACTGGGCGAGCCTCGCCTGGACGGGCGCGCTGGCGGTCTCGAGTCTCCTCGTGATGATCACAATGCCTGTGCTCGGTGTCTGGGCAGACGAGCGGGGCCGGCGAGGTTACCTGCTGCGCCTGAGCACGGTCGGCTGCGTGTTGAGCACTGCAGCGCTCGCCTTCGTCGGCGCCGAGATGCTGCTCGCTGTGCTGTTCCTGATCGTTGTCTCAAACTACTTTTTCACCATTGGTGAGTCGACGGTCGCGGCTTACCTGCCCGAGATCGCCCGACAGGAGGCGATCGGGCGGGTCTCCGGCTGGGGCTGGGGGCTGGGCTATTTCGGTGGCATGCTGACGCTGGGCCTTTCGCTCTTCTGGGTGTTGGGTGCCCCGTCGCGTGGCGAGACTGCGGGGCAGGCGGTCCCGTTCACGATGCTGATCACCGCATTCGTGTTTGCAGTGGCGGCGCTGCCTTCGCTCTTGATGCTGCGTGAAAGGGCGGGCACGGTTCGGCGCGAGGGTTCGCCGAGTGCGCTCGGTTTGTTTCCGGCACTGGGTCGCATGAGTCAGATCTGGCGCGAGGCCTATGCGCTCGTCGATCTTCGGCGGATGCTGGTGCTCGGTGCGCTGTATCAGGCGGGCATCTCGGTGGTGATCGCCCTCGCAGCGGTCTACGCGCAGCTGGTGATGGGATTTACCGAAGTGCAGACGATGATCCTGATTTTCACGGTCAATATCGCGGCCGCTGCGGGTGCGTTTGGGTTTGGCTATGTGCAGGACTATGTCGGTCATCGCGTGGCCTTGGCCGTCACGCTCATCGGTTGGATCGCCGTGACTTTGCTCGCGGGCTTGGGGCACAGCGTGGGCGTGTTCTGGATCGCGGCAGCCCTGGCCGGGCTGTGCATGGGATCGAGTCAGTCGGCTGGCCGCGCGATGCTGGGTTTGCTCGCACCGCCGGGTCGGCTGACCGAATACTACGGGCTATGGGCGTTTGCGGGTCGGGTCGCAGCCATCGTTGGCCCGGTCAGCTACGGGCTGGTGACCTGGCTCAGCGGTGGCCAACACCGCTGGGCGATCCTCGGCACGGGGGTCTTCTTTGTCGCCGCGCTTTTTGTGCTGCGGGGCATCGATCTCGACCGCGGTGCACGGGTCGCAGGCGTCGATACTGAAAAATGAGGGCGCGTGCCGATCTGATAGGGTGAGTGAATCGGGGTCCGGTTCAGGGGCGGGCCGTCGGTTTCGGCAGTTCGCCGGGCAGCGAGCGCGCGATCTGATAGAGCCCTTCGAGCACCAGGTTCTCGATGAATGAGTGTTCAATCGAAAGCCGTGGCGCCATGGCTCGGGCTGCGCCGCCCGACAGGATGCAGCGCAGATCGGGATGATTGCGTCGGTGGAGGAAGAACATCCGTTCGATTGCCCCGGCCTGAGCGTGTGCGCAACCGGTCGAGATGGCGTCTACGGTCTGAATGGGCAGATCCACATAATCGCCCGGGGCGTCGGGTAGCGTCGCAGTGTTCTGATGCAGGGCGCGCTGCATGAGTCCTAGCCCGGGCATGATGCAGCCCCCGACGAATTCGCCTTCAGCCGTGAGCACATCCATGGTAGTGGCCGTGCCACAGACAACGACCAGCGCCGAGCGCTCGCCTAGCGCGGCGCGCGCGCCGATCAAGGCGGCCCAGCGATCGCAGCCCAGCGCCTTGGGATTGAGATAGCCGTTGCGCACGCCGCACTGTACCGCTCGGGAACTGATCCAGTGGGGCTCCGGCGTATCCGGCCAGACCTCGAATGCTCTGAGCACCGGGTTGGCGACTCGCGTGCCCGCCACACTCGATATGACGATGCGTTCAGGTACGGGCAGACGCCGCCACTCGGCGATGACCATCGGTATTTCATCGAGCAGAACTCGACCGAACTCTCGAGAGTGCGCGTGCGCGAGCGCCGGCCCTCGCCCGTTCGGGGTGTAGATCCCCCACTTGAGAAAAGTGTTGCCAATATCGATGAGCAGATAGCTCATTGCAGAACCCCTGACCGATGAATGGACTGCGAGCGCTTTTAGGTCTGATCTTGAACGCCGTGCTTGCGCGGCAGTGTAATACACGCGTAAAGGAGGCCAAGGGCTGGTGCCGTGCGAGCCGATCGTCGGTTACTCGCGGCCCGTCGTCGAACGTCAGAATTGGAGAGGTTTCGGGGGTCGTGTCTGTTGTCGAAGGCCTGACGGTTTGACAGATGCGACTTGGGTCGACAACAATCCGGATCGTTCGTGTCTCGCCGGCTCGCGTCGGCATGGCCTGGTCCTGCCACCGGGCTCCCGTCACACCGACAACTGCGCGGCCTGACTGCTTGCCGGGTCGAGCGTGGATAGATGGGTTTTTGGGTGTTGCCCTGTGCGACACGCAATGCCATCCAGTCGGCATCGGAGTTCAGATTGATGTCTTTTCTGGGGCGACTGTTTTGCTCCTTCATGGCGTCTTCACTGATGTGGGCGCCTTCGGGCGGCACGTCAGCATGGGCGGAAGCGGCTCAAGCTGACCCATTGCTGTCGGGTGGCGCGGGTGGGGCTGGGACGACCCTGCGGGTGGTGATGCATTCGCCGCTAGTGTCACTCGATTCGCTTTCGAGTTCCGCTTACATCACACGTGACCACGGGTATCTCATTTACGACACCTTGTTTGCGGTTGACGCGCAGGGCGTCGTGCGACCGCAGATGGTCGACCACTGGTCGGTGTCCGAGGACGGTCTCGCCTGGCAATTCACCTTGCGACCGGGTCTGCTGTTTCACGATTCGCAACGCGTCGGTCCGGATGATGTGATCGCTTCGCTCAAGCGCTGGGCCGCGCGGGACGCACTCGGGCAAAAGCTTTTTGCGCAGGTCCGACAGATCGAGGCGATCGACGCGCAGAGCTTTCGCATTCGACTTGCGGCGCCGACAGGTCTGATGCTCGATGCGCTCAGCCGATCGTCG
>JBIKTA010000574.1:0-2551 GCA_044348315.1 Burkholderiaceae bacterium
CAGGCTCTGCGCACGCTCGCATGCGGCCCGGGTCTCGCCCACGATCACCGCGATCGGCTGACCGACGTAAGTGGCCCGAGTGCTCGGCAGGACTGGAAAGCGGGTGTCGAACTCAAGCGGCAGCAGGGGGTTATTGGCCGGCATGAAGTGGGGTCCGCCCAGATCGGCTGCGGTCAGGATCGCCCGGACGCCGGGCAGGGCGCGCGCTGCCTCCATCCCGGCCATCGAGAAGTCCGACCACGCCAGATCGCTGCGCACGAACAGGGCCTGCAGCAGGCCAGGAGCCTGTTGATTCGGGATGAACTGCCCGCGTCCCCGCAACAGGGGCTCGTCCTCCTGGCGCAGGAAGTGCCGCCCCGTCATATGCGAGGGATCAAAAAGGCTCAAGCTCATGGCTTTCAGGTTAATCCCCTGCGACCGCTTCGTGCAACTTTGGGTGGTGCGCGAACCAGGATCCGCTTACGCTTAGGTTGTCGTTCAGCTCCTTTTCAATCGAGGATCCACCCGTGTCTGACCGTATGAATGATGGAACGCCTGGCGAGTTTCCGCCCGATACGGAGCACGCTCACCGCAGGCCAGCCCTATCTCTCACGCTCGAAGGCGCTGTCGCGCTGGAAGGCGAACTGCGCATTCGGGTGGCCTGCGGCCCCTCTGGCGGGATGGCGGATCTACGGCTGCTCGCCCGGACCGACACTGAGGAGCCCACCGCTGTGCGGTTTCTCACAGGCCAGCGGGCGGACTTGGGCACAGAGGCGCCTGAGGCCCGCTCGGAGGCCGACGCGGATGCCGAGATGCTGCGATGGGTCAGGTCGCTGTCACACCACGCACCGCTCGCCTGCGCGGTCGTGCACCCTTGCGATGAGGGGTCGCTGCGGGGTGCGATCGACGCGTACGAAGCCGGCCTGATCGTGCCGGTGATCGTCGCGCCACGCGCCCGGATCGAATCCGTGGCGCGCGCAGCGGGCCTGTCGTTGGCGGGGACCGAGATCATCGATACCCCGCATAGCCATGCGTCGGCCGCCGAAGCGGTCGCGCTCGCCGCGGCCGGCCGCGTCGCAATGTTGATGAAAGGCAGCCTTCATACTGATGAGTTGATGGAGGCTGTGCTGGCTGAGCCGAGGCTCAAGACCGGGCGGCGGATGTCCCACGTGTTTCGTTTCGAGGTGCCGGCCTACGACCGGCCGCTCCTCTTGACCGATGCGGCGATCAACATTGCACCGACCTTGCTCGAGAAGGCGGACATCCTGCGCAACGCGATTGACCTGGCGCATGCCCTGGGCTTGGCGCGGCCGAGGGTTGCCCTCTTGTCTGCCGTCGAGACCGTAACACCCAGGATCCCTTCAACGATCGACGCCGCCGCGCTCTGCAAGATGGCCGACCGCGGACAGATCGCGGGCGCGATCCTCGACGGGCCGCTCGCCTTCGACAACGCCATCTCGGCCGAGGCGGCCCGGGTCAAAGGCATTGAGTCGTCCGTTGCCGGTCAGGCGGAGATCCTTTTCGTCCCCGACATCGAAGCGGGCAATGTTCTGGCCAAGCAGCTCGAGTACTGGGCGGGCGCGGCCAGTTGCGGCGTCGTGCTCGGGGCGCGCGTGCCCATTGCACTGACCAGTCGTGCGGATCCGGCGATCTCTCGGGTGGCATCGGCTGCACTTGCGGCCGTGGCCGCGCGCGCGCAGGTCAAGGCGGTTCCAGGGCGCTGAAATAGGGGTCGGGTGACCGTTCGTCTGCCCGACGAGCACAGCCCGTGGCATCGTTGATGCGCGTAAAGCTCCTCGATCGGCGCAGGCGCTCTACTTCGGCCTCCAATTCATCTGAGGCAGGATGTCGATGCACTGTTCGCAAGTGAGCATCAAGCACCGCGGGGTAAGCAGTCCGTCCCGTCTGGACAGGACTCGCGCGATCGATCGTGACGGGTGTCGCCCGGTATCGGTTCGTCAGATCCGGGTCGGAAGGTGACGGTACTGGAAGCGCGAAACCCCGCGCAGCGCGATCGGACCCTGCTACGCCACGACAGCGATCACGCTCAATCAAGACTCGGGGAAGATGGCCGATTCGAGGGCTGGAAGATCGTCCGATTCGGGTCAGCTCAGGAAATGCTTGAGGGGGCCGCGCGGATGCGGGCTGACGCCATTGCAGTCTCGCTCGATCAGACCTCACCCCGCTACGACTCGGCCTTTCAATCGTTGCGTGAGCGTCATCCCGATGTGATCCTCATTGCTCTGCTGAACGCGCAGTCAGTTGATTCGGATCCGGTCAGAAACCTGGTGGGCCGCGTATTCGATGCGTGGTTACCCTCGCCCTATGAGGAACCGGAGTTGCTGAGTTGCCTGCGGTGCGTCGATCGGATGAATCAGCTGCGCACGGAGCGTCATCGGAACGGGAATCCGACCGGGGATCGGTACGGTCTGCACGGTCGTAGCGCAGCGATTCGAAAACTGCTCAATTCGATTGAGCGATTCAAGGACTCCGATGCTTCGGTCCTGATCGTTGGCGAGACCGGGACCGGCAAGGAGCTGGTGGCCCGGGCGATTCATGAGGGCTCGCCGCG
>JBIKTA010000575.1:0-2540 GCA_044348315.1 Burkholderiaceae bacterium
CCTTCCGGCTGAACGGCCCGTTCTGAGCCGACACGCCCAAGGGGCCTCACCCAGGGCCCCTCTCGTGGCCCCTCACCCATGCCCCTGCTCGTGGCCCCTCACCCATGCCCCCACCCTGGTCCGAGGCCTCCGATTCGGCAGCCTCACTCCCATCCGGCACACGCGCGGTGACTGAGCCTCGTCACGCGCATAAAAAAAACGCCTACCGAAGAACGGAGGCGTCTGGCACAATGCACCGGAGGATGGGTAAATAAACAAAAGTGTGCCAAATCGACGGGGTGCGATGCAAATCGCACCCCTTGTCTTTTTCAGCGCCCGGACGGACCGGGTCCGAACTCCTTTTCATACAACTCCCCGCCGAGGCGTCGGGGAGTCAATCGATCACACGGGCTCACGTCAGGCTCTCGGTCAGAGACTTATCGAACCGTCGGGGCGGATTCGATCAGGGCCGCAGGTAGCAGGCTGGTCTTGGCGGCGGGCTTGGGGGCAGCCATCAACTCAGGATGGGCCTTGACCATGCTTGTACCGTTCAGGGGTTTGTTCACGCCCTGATGGCAGGTCGCACAATTGACCTTGGCGATGTCGCCCGTCGGGCCAAGCCGGTTTTTAGGTTGCCCTGCGGTAAGGGGCAGCATGAACTGATTGTTCAGATCCCGAACCATGCGAATCCCGTGCCACGCCGTGATCCGGGCGGGCGGGCTCTGATTCCACTCGGCAAAGGCCCGACTGTTGTGGCAGTGCACGCAACCCACACCCAAACCGTCCGACATATGCATCATCAGCCCATGCGTCCACTCAGCCTGCTGAATCGGCACATCGTGGCCAGTGGGGAGCGCAGTCTTCGCCGTGACACGGATCTCCTGACTACCGAGCAGGAAGGGGGTGAAGGGATCGAAGGGGAGCGAGGAATTGACCACGGACGCCTTGCCCGCCTTGTTCTGTCCGTTGTCATTGCCCAGCATCCGACCTGCAGTCTTGGTGGGCGGGTCTGCGAACCAGCGCTCAGCCGGAACGGCCTGTCCCCGGTGGCAGGTGTAGCAGGTGACCCCGGTATCGCCGACGTGCGACTTCCAGGCTGAATTGATCTGCCACGTCATCTCCAACATGCGCCGTGCGGTCTTCTTGGTGTAAACCGAGTCGTCCGCGAGGTTCGCGAGGTTGTGGCAGTAGCCACAACTCTCGTTGGGCGCAATCCACTGAGTCATGGCCACCATCAGACGGTTGAACTCACCGATACCCAAGTCGCCGAGGACCTGCACGTTCTGATAGACGTCACGTGCGCGCGGCCCGCCGGCATCGACGGGGTCCAAGGGGGCCGGTGCAACATGCTTGGGCGCCTCGGCCGCGACGATGCGCGGATTGGTCACCTGCTCCATCCCGGTACCGCGATAACCGATCTGCGCCGTGTCCATCGGCAGGCGCTCGCAACCGACCAGGAGCACGAGCGCAGCGAGCGCGGGTAGCCCTGAGAGGATTTTCGTCTTGAAATTCATCATCCGTACTCCTTCAGCGACCCGCAGCCGGATCAGGTACCGGTCCCCAGATCTCGGGATAGGCCGGCGCCACGCCATGTTTGACGCCCCACAGATACCAGTTGTCCACAACGGTGCCGGTCAACAGGATGCCAATACCGCCCGTGATACAGGTGAGCACCGCAAACCACCAGGCCCAGCGGTGGATCGACTCCATCGTCGCGTTAAAGCCCATGGTCCAGCGCCAGAAAAGGGCCGCGCGCTCGGACGCCGTGCCACGATCGTAGATCTGCTCGATCTCACGCTCGCCACCGTAGCGGCTGACCGCGAGAATCGTCGCGCCGTGCATCGCGAAGAGCAACACCGACCCGTAAAGGAAGACGATCGACAGCATGTGGAAGGGGTTGTAGAACAGGTTGCCGTAGCGCAGGGAAAACGCAGTGGTCCAGTCCAGGTGAGAGAAGATGCCAAACGGCACCGCCTCCGACCATGAGCCCATCAGCAACGGGCGAATGAAGCCCAGCACCAGGTAGAGCCAGATCGCTGCTGCAAACGCCCAGGCCACGTGAGTGCCCATCCCGAGCGCGACAGCACGTCGATACGTCCTCACCCACCAGAGCAGTATCGACATCGTGATGAACAAGCCCGACAGCATCCACCATCCGCCTTCATTCATGGGCGGGAAGCTCAAACCGTACTTGGGCGAGGGCGGGTCGAGCGACAGCCAAAAGAGCTGCCGGATGAACTCGATCGGACTGTAGTTCACCTGAACGAGCATGTTCCAGCCGATGAGCGTAAAGCCCAGCGTGAAGAAGATGATCGACGCGATCCCCAGGAAGCCGAGGTAGACCGGTCCGATCTGGGCATTACCCAGCAAGGCAAAGAGCTGGATATGCGGGCCGGAACCCAGCCGCTCGCGATTGTCGCGTTCGCGCTCCAGCGGCACGCCAGGATAGCTCGGCGCTTCGACCCGGACTTGCGTAAAGAGATTCTGATACTCAGGCATGATGATTCTCCGGGCAAGGGTCAGGACCAGATCGGCAGACGCAGCCACCAGCCCCACCACTC
>JBIKTA010000577.1:0-2536 GCA_044348315.1 Burkholderiaceae bacterium
GCTCAGAGCAATCTCCCCTCTCGGCCCAGCGAGTTTCAGGCTCGACACCTGAAGAACCAGCGCACCGGGGGTCGTTGCGACGTTGCGCAGTCGACTGCCAAGGGATTCGAGGCTTGCGATCAACTCCTCCGGGTCGAGCGGCTTGGTCAAGTAGAGGTCGGCACCGCTACGGTAACCGATCACCTTGTCGCCGATCCGAGAGAGCGCGGTCGTGATGATGATGCCCACGCCGGGGTGAGATGCGCGCAGCCGCCGGGTCAGACTGACCCCGTCCTCTGCGGGCAGGATCAGGTCGATGATGTAGAGGTCCGGTACGAAGCCACCTTCGATATCACTGACCTCTTCGGCCGAAGCGACGCCCCGGACATAGTGGCCGTGGCGTTGCAGAAAGGCGAGTGTCGCATCGCGCAGTGCATGGTTATCTTCGACAACCAGGATCTTGAGTGCGAATTTTTCCATGGGCCCTGAGCGTAACGATCATGTTGCAGGCAGTACCAGCCTAGAGGGCCCTGATGTTCGACTTCCAACAAGTTCTAACGTTCCTGGGGCATTGCGGGCAGCCAGACGCTGAACACGACCCGCCCGTCCTCCACTTCAAAGCGGATGGCCCCGTCCATCAGATCGAGCAGACCGCGAACGAGGAACAGGCCCAGGCCGGATCCGGACTGGTGCCGGGCGCCCGGGCTTCGGTAGTACTTTTCGAACAGCCTCCCCTCATCAGGCAGGCCAGCCTGACCGGGGATATTGCTGACTCGCCAGGCCCACCCTGGCCGCCCGTCCAGATGCTGGTCTTGGAGTCGCACCTCGATCGGACTGGCAGGCGGGCTGTACTTGCAGGCATTATCGAGCAGGTTCACCAGCACGATCGACAGCATTTGCAGATCGGCCACGATGCCTGCCGGGCCCTCCGGCGCGCTCAGTTCGAACCGTCCGGAGTCGCGCGTTTTGCCGATGCAGATATGAGTCTGATCGAGCGCGTCGCCCGACTGCAGGATTGGCTGCAGGCCTTGCTCGGCGAGTTGCCCCGTGTGTACGCAGCGCTCGAGGACCATATTCATGTCGGCGATCGCGCGAGCGATCGCCGGCTGGCCCTCGGGGCCCGCGCTGGCCCACATCCGCATGGTTGCGAGCGGCGTCTTAATCTCATGCGCAAGCATCGAAAAGAGCCGGCTCTGCTCTTCATTGAGGCGCCGTCGTGCCTTGGATTCCTCTTCGCTGCGCTGCAGTTCGAGTTTGGTTGCCTGCTGAGCCTGGCGTTGCACGTAGGCGCGGTGCATCAGCAGGATGCGCATCACCAGACCATCAAGCATCAAGCTCGCCAGCGATCCATAAACCGCGAGGATGTCCAAGCTGGCGATCGGCCGCGCGTCAGCGCCAGGGTTGGAAATGCCACCCGGGGACAGCGTCGCATCGGTGAGTAGCGCACCCATACCGCCCAGGTTGATGATTACTGGCACGGTGAGCATCAGGCAGTACGCGCACAGATAGGCAAACAGCAGGGACAGGCGCAGGGGTTCTTCGGTTCGGCGGCGGGCCACGTTTGCGAGCGTCAGGAGAAACACCACGAAGATAAAGGGGATCCCCACATTGGCGATGATCCGGATTTCCCGCGAGAGCCCCAGGAACTGGAGCAAGGGCAGCAGGGCAAATCCGATTACCAGGGCTGCGAGCAGCCGGATCCAGAACCTCCGCGGGTGATAATTTGCGAGCAGCATCATCACAAACGCGATGCTGGCCGCGATCGTGAAGGGCATCAGGGTCGACTGCAGGTTGGTCAACGCGCCGCCGGGGAGCTCCGGCCCGATCAAGACGCGGGCAAACCCGGCGGCGAGGACCGCCCAGATCGTCGCGATGCATTGCTTGATTGCGAACAAGCCGACCACGGCCTCGCGATGCATCACCCATTCGGCGGTGGCCCACAGCACCGATATTGCGGAGAGCGCGATCAGGATCGCGAACAGCCATTCCTGGATCCGATTGCGGTAGGTCGCCTCGCCGTAGGGCAGAACATCGATCAGCGCGAGCCGCGTGCTGAGCGATTCCACCCGAATATAGACGTCACGGGCCTGCGGGTGGGCCGGCACCGGGAACGAAAAATTGATCGAGGAGAGCATCTCGCCCTCGGGCGGTATGACGCGACCGCTTTGCGCGCTTCGCCCGAGGGCCGGGTCGTGGAAGCTCACATTGTCGAGATAGGCTGGCAGAACCCTCAGTACCCAGAGATTGGGTGAGTCAGGGATTCCCGGCTTGATTCGGAGCTTGAACCAAACCGGTTCGGTGCCAAAACCGAACTTGGTCAGGCCCGAGAACGGCGTCCAGTCGCTGACCTGCTGGATATCCGTCAATTGCGCCCCGCCCGATCGGTCAATCCACCAGCCTTGATGCTCGACGATGCCGGAGGGTGCGTCAGCACGGTCGGCACGGTCGGCGCAGCCCGTGAAGAGGCTGAGGGCGAGTCCAAGCAGGGTCAATCTCAACAGGCGGATCAGGCTGGACCACGGGGCCGTTGCGTTCGAGCGGGAGGTCGTCATGGCTG
>JBIKTA010000576.1:0-2536 GCA_044348315.1 Burkholderiaceae bacterium
ATGAGGATCAAGGCGCGCTGGCGGTCCTGATCTGGGCCTGTCGCCGCGATCTGACGCTGGCGCTGAGAGCACGCGCCGAACTCGGCCTCATCCTGATTTTCTTCATCCTGGTGGCCTCGCTCTTTCCGCTCGCGCTTGATCCCGACCCGGTGCTGCTGAGGCGGATCGGGCCCGGCGTCGCCTGGGTCTCGGCGCTGCTCGCCACCCTGCTGGGCCTGGCGCGCCTGTTTGCAATCGATCATGCGGACGGCACGCTCGAGCAGATGCTGCTCTCGCCCGCGCCGCTTCAGGCCCTGGTGGGGGGCAAGGTGGCGGCGCACTGGCTCACCAGCTGCGCGCCGCTGGTCCTGCTCGCGCCGCTATCTGGCCTTCAGTTCGGTCTGGACGGCGAGTCGATTGGCATCCTCGCGGCGAGCCTGGCGCTCGGCACACCCGTGCTGGCCTGGCTGGGCGCGATCGCCGCGGCGCTCACGCTGGGCACGCGCGCCGGATCGTCGCTCCTGGGATTGCTGGTGCTGCCTCTGGCCGTACCCGTGCTGGTGTTCGGTGCCGGCGCAGTCGAAGCCGCCGCAGCGGGCCTGGGGGCAGGGGCTCATTTGTCGCTGCTGGGCGCCGCGGCGATATTCGCCTGTCTGGGAGGGCCTTTTGCCACCGCGCTGGCGGTTAAAATCGCGTACGAGTGAACGATGAGATGAAGCCGATGCGCCTGTTCAGATTTGCGTCGCCCGCGAGCTTTTACCCCGTCGCCGGGACGATTGGCACGATCAGCGCCGTGATCGCGGTCGCGCTTGCGCTCGTCGGGCTCTACATCGGCTTTTTCGTGGCACCCACCGACTACCAGCAGGGCGAGTCCTACCGGATCATCTTCATCCATGTGCCGTCGGCCTGGATGGCCATGTTCATCTATCTGGTCATCGCATTCTGGTCGCTCTGGTCGCTCGCGCTCAACGCCCGCCTGCCCGCCATGATGGCTCAGGCGCTGGTGCCGACTGGCGCCATGTTTGCCTTCATCGCGCTTTGGACCGGGGCCTTCTGGGGACGGCCGACCTGGGGAACCTACTGGGTGTGGGACGCCCGGCTCACCTCGACGCTGATCCTGTTATTTCTCTATCTGGGTCTGGCCGGGCTGCGCGCCTCGATCGAGGACCCGCGCCGTGCCGACCGGGCCTGCGCGCTTCTCGCGCTGGTGGGCGTGGTCAATATTCCGATCATTTATTTCTCTGTTCGTTGGTGGAACACCCTGCACCAGGGCGCCACCATCTCGATGACCTCTGCACCCAAGATGGCCGAAACCATGCTGACAGCGATGCTGCTGATGACCTTTTCCGCCTGGGCCTACACCATCTGGGTGGCGATGCGCAGGGTTCGCAGCATCATCGTCGAGCGGGAGGCGCACACTGACTGGGTGGCGGCGCTGCTCAGGCGTGAAGGAGTGATGCGATGAGCGAATGGTTGGCCATGGGCGGACATGGCTTCTACATCTGGAGTTCCTACGGCGCACTCGCGCTTGCCATCGCTGCGGAATTGATCTGGCTCAAACGGGAGCGGCGCCGCAGTCTCGAGCGTGCCCTGGAAAGTCGCAACGAGGAGGCGTGGCAATCATGAAAGCCCGACATCGACGTCTGGCCTGGATCGGCGGAGCGGTCGCAGCACTCGGCGTAGCCGTAGCGCTCGTACTCAATGCCTTTCAAAGCAATCTGGTTTTCTTCTTTACGCCGACCGAAGTCGCAGAGGGCAAGGCGCCCGTAGCGCAGATTTTTCGCATCGGAGGTCTGGTAAAAGAGGGTAGCGTGAGTCGCGAGCCCACGGGCACTTTGGTCCGTTTCGAGGTCACCGACAACGCGCGCACGATTCCGGTCGCCTTCAACGGCATCCTTCCCGATCTCTTCAAGGAAGGTCGGGGTGTGGTTGCCCAGGGCAAGCTGCAGGCCGATGGCTCATTCGTCGCCCGTGAGGTGCTGGCCAAGCACGATGAGAACTACATGCCGCCGGAGGCCGCCGAAGCGCTCAAGCGCGCTGGCCACCCAGTGGGCGCCCCGGAGCAGTTCCGTCAGCCGCCCAAGCAGCCGTGAGCGAGACAGCGCCCCTCAAACCGTACATGCCCGCCGCACGACCACATCGTCGCTCACACTGACAGGAACACACCAAGATGATCGCCGAAATCGGACATTTCGCATTGGCACTGTCACTGGTGCTGTCGATCGTGCTCGCCCTGCTGCCCATGGCCGGCAGTTTCATCGGCGGGGCGCGTGGCCGGGTGCTGATGGACACGGCGACCCCGGCATCGCTGGCCCTGTTCGGTCTGTCGCTCTTCTCGTTTTTGTGCCTCGGCCTGCTGTTTGTCGGTAATGACTTCACCGTCAAACTGGTCGCGACCCATTCCAATCTGGACCTGCCGATCGCCTACCGGATTGCGGCCACCTGGGGGTCGCATGAGGGATCGATGCTGCTCTGGGTGCTGATGCTGGCCGGATGGACCGCGGCCGTGGCGGTCTGGTCGGGCTCACTTCCCCAGATCCTGCGGGTGCGCATCCTC
>JBIKTA010000578.1:0-2535 GCA_044348315.1 Burkholderiaceae bacterium
AGCGTGGTCTTGCCCGCATCAGGGTGAGAGATGATCGCGAAGGTGCGTCGCCGGGCGACTTCGTCGGTAAGAGCAGGGCCTGCCATCAGAGTGCGCCGTCGGGCTTGTTGCCCTGTGTGCTAGAAATAATAATTGTCTTAGACATCAATGTTTCGCGCACCGAGTGCGTTCTGCTCGATGAAGGCGCGACGGGGCTCGACATCATCGCCCATCAGTGTGCTGAAGATCTGATCGGCCGCAATCGCATCTTCGATCTGAACCCTGAGCAGACGCCGCACGCTTGAGTCCATCGTGGTTTCCCAGAGCTGCGCGGCATTCATTTCACCCAGCCCCTTGTAGCGCTGACGACTCACGCTGCGCTCGGCCTCAGAAATCAACCAGCGGATCGCAGCTGCGAAACTCGAAACCGCCTGCGTCTTCTGTCGCTCACCTTCACCGCGCGAAATACTGGCGCCTTTTCCGACCAGGCCCGCGAGCGTACTCGCACAATCTTCGAGTGCGCGGCAATCCGCACTCATCAGAAAATCATGATCGATATGCGTTGAACGGACATTGCCATGGTGGCGCCGCTCGAGAACGATGACCCATTTTTCGGTTCTTGGATCCTGGCGCAGCGACAAAGCTGGAGGCTCGGCCATTGCAGGACGATCCAACCGGCTTTTCAGCCAGTGCTCGAGCGCGTCCTTGGAGCTCTGGGCTTCTACCTCCTGACCGAGACGCAGGACCACACCATCCAAAATCGCGCGCATGGCATCGGCATCGTAGACACGCGCCAATCGGTCGATCACCGCTTCGGCCACCAGATAGCGTCGCGCCAATTCGCCCAAAGTCTCGCCACTGATCGCCTCGGCCTGATCATTGACGCGCAAGACCGCGCCATCGAGCGCGATCCTGAGCATGTACTGGCTGAGCTCATGATCATCTTTCAGATAGCGTTCCTCGCGCCCATGCTTGACCTTGTAGAGCGGTGGTTGCGCGATGTAGATATGGCCACGCTCGACGAGTTCAGGCATCTGACGATAGAGCAAGGTCAGCAGGAGCGTACGGATGTGTGAGCCATCGACATCAGCATCGGTCATGATGATGATGCGGTGGTAGCGCAGTTTCGCCACGTCGAAGTCGGGACCGATCGAGGTGCCCAGCGCGGTGATCAGCGTCACGATCTGCTCAGACGATACGAGCTTGTCAAAACGCGCCTTTTCGACATTGAGCACCTTGCCACGCAGCGGCAGGATCGCCTGATACTTGCGGTCGCGCCCCTGTTTGGCCGAACCTCCGGCAGAGTCCCCCTCAACCACGAAGATCTCGCTCTTGGCGGGATCTTTTTCCTGACAGTCGGCGAGTTTGCCTGGCAAGCCCACGCCATCGAGCACACCTTTACGGCGTGTCATTTCGCGAGCCTTGCGGGCGGCCTCTCGGGCGCGCGCGGAATCGACGATCTTCCCGCAAATGATCTTTGCATCCTGAGGACGTTCCTGGAGGAAGTCTTCAAGTGCCTTCGCCACCGCCTCCTCGACGGGTGCACGGACCTCGGATGAGACGAGCTTTTCCTTGGTCTGGGAACTGAACTTGGGTTCAGGCACCTTGACCGACAGCACGCAGGTGAGACCTTCACGCATGTCATCACCAGAGGTCTCGACCTTGGCCTTCTTGGCAAGCTCGCTCTGTTCGATGTACTTGTTGATGACACGCGTCATCGCCGCCCGAAGCCCGGTCAGATGCGTGCCGCCATCACGTTGGGGGATGTTGTTGGTAAAACAGAGCACCTGCTCGTTGTAGCCGTCATTCCATTGCATGGCCACCTCGACCCCAATCGAGGCCCCTGCTTCGGTGTCACGCGAGGACGTCACACAAAAGGCATTGGGGTGGATGACCGTTTTCGTGCGATTGATGTAATCGACAAAGCCCTTTACGCCACCGGCAAATGCAAAGTCCTCTTCTTTGCCCTGGCGCTGATCGACGAGTTTGATCCGCACACCGTTATTCAGAAACGACAGCTCACGCAGCCGCTTCGCGAGAATCTCATAGTGAAATTCGACATGACCGAAGATCGTTTCATCGGCAAGAAAGTGCACTTCGGTGCCGCGCTGCTGGGTGGTTCCGATCACCTTGAGCGGCGACACGACGCTGCCGTTTTCAGTGACAAGGAGCCTCTCCTGAGCGACGCCCCGATGAAACTCCATGAAGTGCACAGCACCGTCGCGTTTGATTGTGAGCCTCAGCCATTTCGAAAGACCGTTCACACACGACACGCCCACCCCATGCAAGCCACCCGAGACCTTGTAGCTGTTCTGATCGAATTTGCCGCCCGCATGCAGTTCGGTCATCACGATCTCGGCGGCACTGCGCTTGGGTTCGTGCTTGTCGTCCCACTTTATCCCGGTGGGGATGCCCCGGCCGTTGTCCGTCACTGATATCGAGTTGTCGGTATGAATCGTCACCACGATCTCGTCGCAGTGGCCTGCAAGGGCTTCGTCGATCGAGTTGTCGACCACCTCAAACACCAGATGATGGAGCCCGGTGCCGTCCGAGGTA
>JBIKTA010000066.1:0-8492 GCA_044348315.1 Burkholderiaceae bacterium
GAGGGCAACGACGCCCAGCTCGCCGACGGCCTGGATCTGCGCATCGATGATCGAGGCCCGAGTCTGCGTGCGCGCAGTGGCTTCATCGTTGTCGTAACCGATCCAGTTACGCGCGAGGGCGAAGCCGATCGACGCGCCGATGCCGTTCGAGCCTGCGCCAACCGCCAGCGAGGCCGCGACCACTGCCGAGAAGATCTCGGCCGTATTCGTCGCAAGCACCGTAAAATCGCCCTTCACATCGGCGCCGCCGCGCGCAAACTCGGCGATGACGCTGGAGTTGATCTGATTGAAGGCAAGCGCACCGGCGCCGCTGACTGCAACACCGGTCGACCCGCCCGCCGCCACGCCCAAAGCGGCGGCGGCCGATATCGCACTGACCGAACTGCGGGTGAGCTCGATCTTGTTCGAATCAGCGCCCGACAGGCGCATGACGTAGGTGGCGCCATTGGCAAGGAGCAGCTTCCAGGCCTGCCCAGGGTTGAGCACCGTCAGCCGGATGTCCGGCACCACGAGCTTGAACATCGACGTGTCGGCGTAATTCAGCTTGCCAAGATCCTGCTTCGCCAACGCGGTCGTGCCAATGTACTCGTACACGAGACCGCCGACGCCGCCTCTTCGGTAGCCGCTCTCCACGAGCACTCGCGTGCCCCCGATGAGGACGTTGGGCGCCTTCAGCTCAATATTCTTGTCGGTCGTCTTGAAGGTCCAAAGATTCTCGATCGCTGGCAAGCGGGGTAACTCCAGCCCGCCCTTCGCCAGCGCCTGCCCCAGGAGGCCCAGCGTCTCCTGGTCGCCGGTCTGATCGATCTCGTATTCGTCCTTATCGTCCGTATCCTTGTCATCGGACTCGCGGTCCGAGGCATCGTCGAGAAGAGCAGCAGACAGGCGGCTTGCCTGGAGATCAATGTCGAACAAACGGGTGCCGTGCGAGGTCGCCTTGATGTCGAGGTCGCCCGTGCGCGCCACCACCCGATCGACGGCGTCGATCCGGGCACTGGCGTCGCCGCCGATCTCGTTGAACGCGAGGGAGAGCCCGATCGTCACCGCGACCGAGGATCCGCCCGCCAGCGACGCACCCAACGAAGCAGCACCCGCCACCGAACGGATTGCAGCCCCGTTGTCCGCCTGCACGCGGATCGAGGAGGCCTCGAGCAGGGGACCATCGAGCACCTCGGCCAAGACATCGAGCAGGATGTTGTTTTCGGTGTAGACGCCCGCGGCCGCGACGGAGACCCCCGTACTGCCGGCTGCAGCAACGCCGACGGTCCCTGCCATGACGATGGCATCGATCACCGCGCTGGACTTTGCATCGACCTTCAGGGCGCCGAGCGCCACAACCGACGAGCCGTCAATCAGAGCGCGAACCACTGCTCGGTCTGGACTGGTTGCCGCACGGCGCCAGAGGCTTCGATCGTAGTAATTCTGGGCCGCTAGACTGATACCGTCGTCGACCTTGCGCTCCGAGCCGACATATTCGTAGACATGCCCAAGGAGCGGGCCCTCCGTGATCTTGACCTTGTCACCGAACTGCAGCGCCTTGACAGTCTGGTTGTTCTCGTAGTCGGTAGCGGGGCCGTGCGAACTGCTCCAGCCGATCTCGTTCATCGCAACCGCCAGACCGAGGGCGATCGCCGGAGAGGTGCCGGCGCCAGCACTCACCGAGATCGCGGCCGCGCGAACCCGCGCACCAATCTTCGACACGTCATCAGCAAGCACCGTGACATCGCCCTCGGCTGTCAGATCAGTCGTGCGAACCACCGCCTCGTTGCTGCCCCGCAAGCTATTGACCGCGATCGAGCCCCCGCCTGACACACTCGTTGTGCTCTTCTCGCCTACCGCAGCAGCCACGGCGACCGCTGTCGCCTTGGCGGTCGCATCGATCTCGCCCGTGCGGCTCGAACTGACGATCACATCCCCGCCGACCACCATCTCGTTCGCGCTGGGGTCACCGACGATCCGCGCCGCCACGTCGCTGTTCACGTTGTTGCGGGACATCGCGAAGCCGACCGATACGCTGGTGGCACTCTTGCCGACGGCAATGGAAATTGAAGATGCTACGACCTCGGAGCGGATCGATGCCGCGTCAGTGGCGCTGATGGTCACATCACCGCCGCTCAAAAGACCCCGGTGCCCGACCAGGGCACTGGTATCGGTGCTGACCCGATTGAGGGTCAGGGTCCCGCCGACAGTAATCGCCTCCGATTCACCTAGCCCAAGACTACGGACGAGGGTCGAATTCTCGACGCGGGCATCGACCCGGGTGGTCGATGCCGCTGTCACACTGACGCTTCCCTCGGCGCTGAGGCTCGTATCGTCGATCTTCGCAAGCGTCTCAACAGGCTGCTCGCCACCAATAGATGTGCCGATCAATGCGTCAAGGCCCGCCGCGAAGATGTTCTGAGGCGCCCAGCCGATGGTGTTGAACGCGAGCACCACCCCAATGGCGGCTCCGCCGCTTTCGACCTTGGAGAAGATCGGCGCCTTGATCGTCGCCTTGCTGGTCGCGTTGACGACCAGGTCGCCCACTGCCTCCACCTGACCCCGCAGGATCTCGGCCCGGGATCCTGCGTTGACCGCATTGGTCGCGATGACCGCACCGACGGCGCGGTCGGAACCTTTGCCAAAGAGGCTGCCACCTGCCGATGTGACCTCGCTGTCGACTCTTGCGTCGATCCGCGCAGCTTCCACGGTGGCGACCTCGATATCGCCACCGGCCATGATGTCCTGCCCGTCGATCTTCGCATCGACTCCCGCCCGCACATCGTTGCGCACGACCATGCCGCCGAAGGCCGCAGAATTCGACTCATTCAGACTGGTTATACCCGGCAGAAAATCGTTGATTTCGTAAGCGTCGACAGGGGCCCAACGACTGAGGTCGGCGAAATTCTCATTTTTGAGATTCACGCCGGTCTCGGGGAGGATCCGGCTGTACGTGGCGCCGGCAACACCCTGGACCTTCCGCCAACGGAGCGAGTCAGCCCAGTTCTCTTCGAACAGGTCGACGTTCTCCCCAACGAGGCTCTCAACATACTCAAAGACATCGCCGGCTTGCGCGCCGTTGCCGTCTCGCGCGATGCTCACGCGGTCGCCGAGCCTCAGCGAATCAGCTGTTTCGTAGCTCTTCAGCGAGGGGCTTGCCACACGGACGAGATCGCCAAACTTGAGTTCGCTGACAGTGGAGCGATCGGTATAGTCGACGTCCCCGACCAGGCCCTTGAGCACGCTGCCAACCAGACTCAAGCCGGCGTCGCTCTCGGCCTCCGAGACCGCAGACAGCCTGGAGAACGCGCGGATCGAAGCTTCCTCGGTCGCGTGAACCTGGACATCGCCGCCCGCGTCAACGGTCGTCAAGGAGGAACCGAGCGCCAGACTACGGATGGCCGCATCGGTCCGGGCACTGACCAGGTTGCTGACCACCACAGCGCCTACCGCGAGCGCTGATGCGCCGGAAATTGCGACATTCTTGGACTCGGTGTCGTTGCTGACCAGCGCCCTGAGGGCGGCATTGTTGACCGCCTCGACTTTGACATCGCCGGCAGCCGTGACGTCGGAGTCGGTGATGTAGGCCTCCACCCGCGCGGACTCTTCCTGGCCGATATCGGCACCGATCAGCGCGTCAATCGCCTGAAACAGGATGTTCTGCGCGGCCCAACCAATGGTGTTGAACGCCAGCGTGGCACTGATGCCCTTGCCGCCCGACACGACGTTGGACAGATTGCGGGCATCGATGAAGGACTTGTTGTTCGCAGTCACCACGACATCGCCCTGCTCGGCGATGACCTGGCTGCCGGCAATCTCCGCCGTGGCATGAGAAAGGACGAGATTTGTGGCGATAACGCCGTTGACGGCAATCACGTTACCAGTGCCATCGACGCCGCCGCCGCCACTCGCCTCGGCTTCGCTGTCGTTGACGGCACGTATGGTCGACTTCTCGAGAGCGCTCACCTCGATCGAGTCCTCAGCGCGCACCACCGCATTCTCGAGCGTCGCCTGCGCGCCGGAGCGTACGTCGTTACGCACTACCAGCAAGCCTACCGCCATGGCATCCGACGAACTGAGGTTGACCTCAGGGATGAAGCCGCCTGACGCCCGCTTGTCCCAATAGCCGTCGTCGTCGAAGTTCTCGAGCGACAAATCGAAGGTCCGCGTCGGACCCATGTAACGATAGAGAAAACCCGGCGAGCCGCCCTCGCCGTGATCCTGCGAGACCCGGACCAGGTCCCCGAATTCGAGCACGCGCAAGCCGTCGGAGCTCTCGAACTTGAACGCTTTGAGGACCTGCTGGGCGAGGACGTTCTTGAGGACACTCACGCCCCCTGTGTTCGACGTGACGGATGAGGAGGTGAGCTTGACGTTGGCGAAGACGCGCGCGAGATCATCGGCCGCTACAGTCAGCGAGCCACCCGCGTCGATGTCCCGGTCCAAGCCCGACGGCCGCGTAAAACCAGCGGTATACGTGATGCGCGCCTGCGCATCCGCCGATACCATGTTGCTGGCCAGCACGGCCGAGGCCGCCTTGCTCGACGCATCGAGAAGTGCAGAGGCGGCCGATTCGGCGGCGTTGCTCAAGGTGGCATTCAGCGCAGCCTTGTTCCGAGCGAAAACCTCCACATCACCGCCCGAACGCAGCAGCGAATCGGTGACGATGGCCCGGGCGCCCGACGGATCCTGGTCACCAATGCCTGTGCCAAGAAGCGCGTCCAAAGCCAGGAACAGGATGTTCTGCGGAAGCCAGCCCAGGGTGTTGAAAGCCAGCGAGACACCGACGGCATCAGCTCCGGACTGCGTTACGCTGTTGAGCGTCGCGCTGATGCCTGAATCATTCTCAGCCTCGACCAGCAGGGTTCGGCCCGCCTGCAACAGGCTATTCGTCACCGTGGCTGCGGCGTCCGAGACGACCAGATTGGTGACGATCATCCCGTTCACCGCGAGACTCTGACCCTTGCCAAAGGCACTCCCGCCCGAGGACGTGACGAGGCCCTCGGACTTGGCGAGCAGGTCGGTCTGCTCCAGGGCCTTGATCGTCACATCAGCCGTGCGTGCCGTGACCTCGCTCTTGGTGACGCTGACGGTCGCGCCGCCGCGCAGGTCATTGAGTACGACCAAGCCACCAATCGCCATCGAGTCTGAATCGGATACGTTCAGACTCGGAATAGCCTCCGAGGGGGCCGCCTGGGAAACGCGTGCCCAGAGCGCGGCATCGAGATAATTCGCGGTCTCGAGGTTGACTGCCTTCAACTCGCCCATATAGCGGTAGACCGCCCCCGTCACCCCCCCCTTGTCGTGGCCGCTCGCCACGTAAACGCGATCGCGGGTCTGAAGATCCTGAATACCCGACCGGCTCGTGTAATCGTAGCTTTCGGCCATCTCGTCGATCAGCTTGCCCAGAATGCTTGTGCCGGCATCGTTCTTGGTGCTCGAAATCGCCTTGAGGCTGCTGCTAGCGTCGATACCCGCACGTTCGGTCGCGGTGATCGAGACACCCAGTTCGGCGTTCAGGACGCTGTCAGCCACCTCGACACGCGTCTGGCTCGCCACGCGATTCATGGTGAGGACTGCGCTGGCAGCCTTGCTGCTGGCATTGAAGAGTGCCGAGGCGGCTGAAGTCGCATCGTTACTGAGCGTCGCTTTGAGCAAGGCCGTCTGCGCGACATCGACCCGAATGTTGCCTTTAGCCTCAATCGTCGATTGTTCGACATGGATCCGGTTGTCGCTGGCGGGGTCTGTTTCACCCAACTCGCTGCCGACCAGCGCGTCGATGGCCAGGGCGAAGATATTGCTGGGCTTCCAGCCGATGGTGTTGAACGCGAGCATGACCCCGGCCGCGTCGGCACCGGACTCGGTCACGCTCTTGTTGGTGGCGTCCAGCCTGGACGAGTTGATCGCCTGTAGCACCACATCACCCGTGAGTGCGGTGACCTGACTGTCGAGCAACTCCACCACCGCACCGCCCAACATCCGGTTGGTGGCGATCGCCGCGTTCAAGGCCAGGCTGGTGCCTTCACCAAAGGCACTACCACCCGAACTCTTGGCGTAGCTGTCCAGCTCCGCGGTGAGGGTCTGGTCTGCAGTCGCCTTGATGACCACCGAGCCCGCCTCGACCCGGGAGGCGTTCATCAGTTGCGCGGCCGCACCACCTTTCACATCATTGAGCACCACCATCCCGCCGATCGCCATCGAGTCGGAATCGCTGACGTTGCCGATATCGGGGATCGCATTGGTCGTGGCGATCTCCTGCCACAGATCCTTGTTGCCGTAGTCTTCAGCCGTCGGCTTGAAATCGGCGCTGCTGCCCATGTAGCGGAACAACTTGCCTGCATGATCGCCCGAGACGACCTTCACGCGGTCGTCGAACAGGATGGGCTGCACCCCGATGTCGCTGCTCAGATACTTCGGAGCGTTCTTGGCATCCACGATCGCGCCGGCACCCTTGCGGAGCACGTCCACACCGCCCAGATTGGTGGTCGTCGACGAGGCGACGAGCTTGGCATTGGAATGAATGCCAGCCGCATCCGTAGCCTCGATCCTGAACACCCCGCCGGTATCGATCTGGACAGCATCGTCAGCGAGCAATCTAAACTCGTCGGTGTAATCGACGATCGCCCTCGCACCCCCCGACAACTTATTGCTCGCAAGCACCGCCGACGCGGCCATGCCACTCGCACCATAGAGCGCCGACGCTTGCGAAGTCGCAGCATTGCTCAGGGTGGCGTTGAGCTGTGCGACGTTGGTCGCCAGGACATCCAGGTCGCCCTCGGCCCGCAGCACGGTGTCGATGATCAGGGTGCTGGCCTCGGCGGGCTGCTCGATACCGATGCCGGTGCCCAGCAGGGCATCGAGCGCCTGGAACAAAAAATTCTGTGCCTGCCAGCCCATTGAGTTGAAGGCGAGCGACACGCCCAGCGCATCCGCCCCCGACTTCATCACGCTGTCGAGCGTGGCGTCCATCAGGCTCTCGTTTTCCGCATGGACCGACAGATCGCCCCCCGCGTCGAGCCGTGAGTCCCGGACCAGGATCGCGGCATCTGCCAGCACAACATTGCTGACCACGATGCCGCCGGCCGCCAGGCTCGTGCCCTGGCCGGTGGCACTGCCACCCGATGACGTCACAACGCCGCTGGTGGCGGCCGCGAAGCTCGTGGCCTCCACGGCCTCCAGGAAGAGATCGCCCTCTGCGACGAGCTCTGCCTCATCGACCAGGACCTTCACCCCAGCGCTGAGGTCATTGCGGACCACCAGTGCGCCCACCCCGATCGAATCCGAGCTGGAGATGTTGAGGCCGGGCAGCACATCTGAATAGGTCTGGCGGGTGACACGCTTCCAATCCGGCGTCGTGAAGTTGGTAGACCCCAGGGTGAGCGTCACCGTTGGGCCGTAATAGCGGTACACCGAGCCGCTGATGCCACCGCCCCGATAGTCGCTCGCCAGATAGACCGAGTCGCCGTCCTGCAATTGTTGCCTGCCAGACCGGGTCGAGTAGTCATACTCCGACGACATCTGATCGATCAGCTTGCCGAGCAGGCTCTGGCCACCGTCGTTGGTGGTGGTCGAGACCGACTTCAGGCTGCTGTCGGCCGTGAACTCCGCAATCTCCTCGGCCCGGACTGTCAGATCGCCCTGGGCCGTCAGCGGGCTGCCCGTCACTTCGACGGTCGCGAGGCTCGCCACCCGGTTTTGCGCGAGCGCCAGACTGACCGACATGCCCTCGGCGCCGAACAGCGCCGAAGCAGCCGAAGTCGCGTCATTGCTGAGCGTCGCCGCGAAGGTGGCCTGCTGCTTCGCACCCACCAGGATGTCGCCTGCGGCCGACACCTCCGAATCGATCACCTGAGCCAACGCCCCTGCCTCATCACGCACACCGAGCTCGGTTCCCAGCAGCGTATCGATCGTTGCGGTGAGGAGGCTCTGGCCTTGCCAGCCCAGGGAGTTGAAGGCCAGCATGCCGCCGAGCGCTTGGCCTTTTGACTTGGTGACACTCTTGTTGATGGCCTGCAGCGACGACGTGTTGATGGCCTGGACCGTGACATCGCCGGACGCAGCGCTCACCTCGCTTCGAAGCAGGGTCGCCACGGCGCCGCCCCGCACGTCGTTGACCGCCACCGCACCGTTGGCCGCAAGGCTGCGCCCGCTACCGAAGGCGCTGCCCCCCGAGCTCGAGACATAGCTATCAAGATCCGCAACCAGCTTTGCAGCGGCGGTCGCGGTCAGCGACAGGCTGCCGACCCGCAGGTCCGCCAGGTCGCTGATCTGCGCCAATGCGCCCGACTCGACCGAATTGAAGACCGCCACGCCCCCGACCGCAGTCGAATTGGACGAGGTGAGATTGCCGATCGACGGGATCGCCTTGATGGCCTTGACTTCCTGCCAGAGGGCCTTGTCGCTGTAGTCCGCATACTTGGGAACGAGCGTCCCGATCGAGCCCATGTAGCGATAGATCCGGCCACGATCGGCCCCGTCGACAATCTTCACCCTGTCACCGAACTGAATGCTCA
>JBIKTA010000579.1:0-2531 GCA_044348315.1 Burkholderiaceae bacterium
GGTCATTCACAAGAACGCCGCTTCGCGCTACAAGAGCCGGCTGGCTGCGGCGCTGAAGGCGATGGCCTGAGCGTGTCATAGACAAGCGCGCGATAGACAAGCGCGCGATAGACAAGCGCGCGATAGACAAGCGCGCGATAGACAAGCGCGCGATAGACAAGCGCGCCTTAGGCTCGCAAATCCCCGGCGCGCTCGCGCCGTCCAAATAGCGCAGTACCAACCCTGACGATCGTGGCGCCCGCCGCGACCGCTTCCTCCAGATCATCCGACATGCCCATTGAGAGTGTGTCGAAGGAAGCCGATCTTTCCGGGAATTCGGCCGTCAACCCGGCTTGAATCGTAGCGAAGAGCGCCCCGAGTTGTTCGAAGGGGCGGTCTTGCTGCAGCGCGGCCTCTCCGGGAGCGGGAATCGCCATCAGACCGCGCAGGCGCAGGCCTTCCAGCCCTGCGAGTGATCGGCAAAGCGGCAGGGCCTCGTCGGGTTTGCAGCCGCTCTTGCTTGCTTCACCTGAAAGGTTGACCTGCACGCAGATGTTGAGCGGCGCCCGATCGCCCGGTCGCTGTTCGGCCAGCCGACGACCGATCTTCTCCCGATCCACCGAGTGCACCCAGTCGAACTGTTCGGCAATGGGCCGGGTCTTGTTCGACTGGACAGGTCCGATGAAGTGCCAGGCGAGCTCCAGATCGGGCGCGACACTGCGTACCGCGGCGATCTTTTCGAGCGCCTCCTGGAGATAGTTTTCGGCGAACGCTCGCTGGCCGAGCGTGGCGAGTTGCAGCACCCGATCCGCCCCAAAGGTCTTGCTGACGGCAAGGAGCGTCACGCTACCGACGGGCCGTTCGGCTCCGGTGCAGGCCTGCGCGATTCTTGACTGGACCTCGGTCAGACGCTCGAGCGCGTGTCGATTATCGAGGTCAAGGTCGCGGATCGTTGTGATCATGGCGAACGCTCAGCCAGATCGAATCGGTAGAACTGACACGCCATCGCGCCGTTGAAGAGATTCTGGGGGGGGCCTGAGGGTTGTAGGCCGATTTGCTGGGGCAGTCCGCTATCTGTGCTGATCAGGTGCAGCGACCAGCCGGCAAACCAGTGTGACAGTGTCCGTCCACAGCGAGTGATCACTTCGGCATGCGGCAAGGGGTTTCCATGCGGCTCACCATCTCCGACGTGCGGTCGCGGCTCGGGCGCACGCTTGTGAGCCGGGAGGCGGGCGCTCGAGGCTGAACTGGGACCTGAGGCGCGCACGGGCAGGCTGATTCGACCGCGCAAGGGGCGACGTATCTCCTCCGGGGTCGCAGGCGTCCCATCCTGCTGCGATGGCGACGACAGCGATGCGAGGGGCGCGCTCCGGTCGTCGCTCTGGCTCCGAGCCTCCTCATACCGGTCACCGCGGCCCTCATGCCAGCCACCGCCTCCCGCCGTCATGCGTTCGCCGTAGGGGGGGTTGGCGATGATCATTCCGCGCGGTCGGATGCCCGGTGCCGCCGGGCCCTCGGGGAGGTTTTTCCAGGGTGGCCGGTAATGCTCTGAAGCGAGATCAGTGATGCCGAGCCGGATCAGATCGACCGGCAAACCCGCCCGCTCGATGTTGCGACGGCTGCGTTCAATGGCGCGTGGATCGATATCGGAGCCCGCGATCGCGCAGGCGATGGAACCGGCTCGAAGGGCAGCGATGCGTTCTCGCGATTGCTGGGCCGCCTCGCGGCGCATGTCGGCCCAGGCGATGGCATCAAAGGGTTTCAGGCGCTCGAAACCGAACGGCCTGGCCTGTCCGGGCGCGATCGAGAGGGCCTGTTGGGCCGCCTCGATCAAGAGCGTTCCGGATCCGCAGAAGGGGTCGTAAAACGGTAGCTCCGGCTGCCAGCCGGTCAGTGCGATCAGGCCCGCCGCGAGATTTTCCTTGAGCGGCGCTTCACCCTTGTCGTCCTCGCCGCCCCGCCAGCCCCGTTTGAACAGCGACTCGCCCGAGAGATCGAGGTAGACCGTTGCCTCGCGCGGACCCAAAAACGCCTGCACTCGGACATCGGGGGCGCGGGTATTGATCGAGGGTCGCCGGCCGGTTGCCTCACGCAGTCGGTCGACGATCGCATCCTTGATTCGCAAGGTCACGAAGTTGAGACTCGTAAGAGGCGAGCGTTGGGCCGAAACGTCGACCCGCAGTGTCATCGCCGGATCGAACCAGTGTTCCCAGGCGACCGACTGCGCAAGCCGGTAGAGATCGTCTTCCTGGCGGTAGAGGCCGACTGCCACGCGCATCAGCACCCGGCTGGCGAGTCGCGATTGAAGATTGATCCACCATGCATCAACCAGGCTTGCCTGAAAGTGAACGCCCGCTGACATGGGTCTCACCTCTGCTGCGCCGAGTCGCGACAACTCAGCCGCGAGCACGGACTCGAGACCGCGCGGACAAGTGGCGAAGAGCGGACGCGGGGAATCGAAGGAACCGGGGACCTGAAGCATCAGAAGGGCTTTACGACCACAAGGATCACGGTGACGAGGAGGCCTAGTACAGGGATTTCGTTGAACCACC
>JBIKTA010000067.1:0-8480 GCA_044348315.1 Burkholderiaceae bacterium
CGGCAAAGTTCCAGATTGGAACTTTGTATGACTTTGTATGGGTGGCGGGCCCGGTATTTGCTTTATATCTCTGCGGGGTCCACTTCGAGATGCCAGGCGATCCGGGCCGGATGAGCGCGCAACCGGGTGAGCCATGCCTCGAGAAATCGATGCAGGACCAGGCGTGAAGCCGACTCGACCAGCAACTGTGCGCGCTCCCGATCCTTCAGCCGCTGAAGAGTCATCGGAACCGGGTCAAAAAGCTGGATTTCAGCTGAATCGGCCGCCAATGTCTGACCGATGCTGCGCGCGGATTGAAGCCACTCGATTGCCGTCTCGAGTTCGGGGGCATCGGCCCGAAGCAGGGCCTGATGAGAGAAGGGCGGCATCGATGCGTCGCGACGCTCGACGATCAGGTGATCGGCGAAGCCCGAATAATCATGCCGCCGCAGAAACGCAAAGAGGGGGTGATCCGGAAATCGCGTCTGGATCAGTACGCGGCTCGCGCGCGCATCACGCCCTGCGCGTCCCGCAACCTGCATGAGTGTGGCAAAGAGTCGCTCGGGCGCCCGGAAATCCGAGCTGAAGAGGCCCGCGTCGCCATCGACGACCACGACCAGACTCAATCGCCTGAAATCGTGCCCCTTGGCCAGCATCTGCGTGCCTACGAGCAGCCGGACGGAACCGGCGTGGAAAGCCTCGATCACCTGCTGTGCGGCGCCTCGCCTCTGTGCGACGTCGCGATCGAGTCGCGCCACAGCATGCCCTGGAAAACGTTCAGCGAGCTCCTCTTCGAGCCTTTGCGTGCCGCGCCCGATTGCAGCGAGCGACACGTTCCCGCACTCAGGGCAGGCCTGGGGGGGCGGGACGGACTGACCGCAGTGGTGACACTGCAGACGGTAGGCGCCCGCGCGAGTACCCGGCCGGGGGGACTCACCCGACCCTTCACCCCGGAGTCGATGGAGCACACGCCACGCCGAGCAGTGATCGCACCGACTCACCCAGCCACACCCTTCGCAGCTGAGGACCGGGGAATAGCCACGGCGATTGATGAAGATCAAGGCCTGATCGCCAGCCGCGAGCACAGCCTCGAGCGCCACGATGGCCCGTGCGGAAAGCGCCTGTCTCGCGCCTGAGCGGTCCTTGCGAAGATCGACCATCTCGATCTCGGGCAGCACAGCGTCGCCGATCCGCTCGGGCATCTGCAGCAGTCGATAGCGTCCGCGCTTGGCTGCTCGCCAGGTTTCGAGCGACGGCGTGGCCGACCCCAGCAGGACGGGCGCGCCGGCGCATCGGCCGGCCACGATCGCAAGATCACGCGCCGAGTAGTGGACCCCATCCTGCTGCCGGTACGAGGCATCGTGCTCCTCGTCGACCACGATGGCCGCCAGGCCAGGGAGGGGGGTGAGGACTGCGAGACGGGTACCAATCACAACACGAGCCCGCCCCTCGGCGGCGCTCAGCCATGCACGCGCCCGCTCGGCCGGACTGACTCCACTATGAAGCACCACGACATGCTGTTCATGGAATCTTCGCTGAACGAGCGCAGCGAGATGAGGCGTCAAGGCAATCTCGGGCACCATCAGCAGCAACTGGCTGCGCGGATCGCGCGCAAGCAGCAGTTCGAACCAGCGCAGGTAGACCTCGGTCTTGCCACTGCCGGTGACGCCATGCAAGAGGCGGACGGAGAACCCGGACTGGGTCGCCAGTGCGGCCAGCGCATCAGCCTGGCGTGGAGACAACGCCCGCGCAGCATGCCCCTGCGGCTCGGCCACCTGGGCGCTTGCCGGGCCGCCGGACGCCGCCCGCCGCGCCCGATGCCGGGCGAAAGGACTCGGGGATCCTTCTTTGCGAGGCGGCGTGCGAAAATCTTTCGGGATGGGCGGAAGCGCGAGCTCTCCGACCCCACGGTGATAGTAGGTACTTGCAAACCTCAGGAGGCTCCACCAATGCGGTGGCAATGCGGGCCCATCTTGCCAACGACCGATCACCTCCCGCAAGCGCTCGGGAGCGAGGTCAGAGTGATCGGAGATCTCGATCACCAAGCCCACCTTGCGAGCCCTCCCCCACGGCACGATCACCCAGTCCCCTGCCGCAACCTGTCCTGCCCAATCGGGCGAGACCCGGTAATCAAACCAGGGCGCGATCGGAACGTCGAGGGCGACGCGAGCAATGAGCGGCCGGGCACCCGGCTCAGAATTCACTTTAAGGTCATCGCCCAATCTTAAGCGCTGGAAGAAGAAAAACCGCTCATCAACAAAACCTGTGGATAAGCCTGTGGATGACTGTTGAAAATACGCGGCAAGTCCTTGTAAAAACTTGATCCACGGTGGATTGCCCGTTTTTTGATCAAAATCAAGTCTTTTAAAATCAACAACTTAGTGACGCCCCTCTGCGCCAGACAGAAAGCCCCGCAGAGAACCGGGGCTGCAGCACCAAAATGTGCATAAGTCAAATGCAATCCTCAGTGAACGCCCCGGTTTACAGCCCGCAAGGGCATCGCCTCGTAGCTCGCATCGGGCCGAAGGCACCACCGGGTGCCGCACAATGCATGCGTCAGAGTTGCGACACGCCCGCCCCGCGCCGGCGCTGCTCGCGGCTGTAGGCATGGACCGTCTCCACCAGCGCGGTCACCGATTCGGGCGGGGTGAATTGCGAAATGCCGTGGCCGAGGTTGAAGATATGACCCACGCCGGCCTGCGGCCCGCCAAAACTCTCGAGCGCCTTCAGCGCCTCCGCGCGGATCTGCTCGGGGCTAGACATCAGCACCATCGGATCGAGATTGCCCTGGATCGCACAGCGATCGCCCACACGCGCCCGCGCCTGTCCGAGATTGACCGTCCAGTCGACCCCGAGACCATCACAGCCGGTCGCCGCAATCTGCTCGAGCCATAGCCCGCCCCCTTTGGTGAAGACGATGGTCGGCACCCTGACCCGTGTCTGACCGATCACCCTGCCCTGGTCATCGAAGAGCGGCTCGTCGCGCTCCGGGCGTAACTGCTCGAGCACCTGCCGGATTGGCCCCAGGGAAAATTTCTGGAACGCTCCGTCGGCCAGCGCGCCCCCCCAGGAATCGAAGATCATCAGCGCTTGAGCGCCTGCCTCGACCTGGGCATTCAGGTAGTCTGCGACCGCCCGGGCATTGACGGCCACGATGCGTTCGAGCAGATCGGGACGGCGATAGAGCATGGTCTTGATCGTGCGGAAGTCGTCGCTACCACCGCCCTCGACCATGTAGCAGGCGAGCGTCCAGGGGCTGCCTGAAAAACCGATCAGCGGTACCCGCCCGGCAAGCGCCCGACGGATCGTGCGCACGCCGTCCATCACGTAGCGCAATGAATCGTTGGGGTCGGGCGCGGCCAGACGATCGACTGCCGCCTCATCGCGCACGGGACGCTCGAATCGCGGTCCCTCGCCTTCGGCGAAATAAAGCCCCAGCCCCATCGCGTCGGGCACGGTGAGAATGTCGGAGAACAGGATGGCCGCATCGAGCGGGTATCGTTCGAGCGGCTGCAGCGTGACTTCGCAGGCCAGTTCGGGGTTTTTGCACAGGTTCAGGAAACTGCCCGCGCGCTTGCGCGTCGCGTTGTATTCGGGCAGGTAGCGGCCGGCCTGGCGCATCAGCCAGACCGGGGTGTAGTCGGTCGGCTGGCGAAGAAGGGCTCGGAGAAAAACGTCGTTCTTGAGAGGCATCATGAGCGTGGGGTCTCCTGGGAAATGACCAGTTCGATCAGGACGGGCCCGCGCTGCGCGCAGGCGCGTTCGAAAAGTCGAGCAAAGCCCGCCAGATCATCGGCTCGGTTGGCTTCGACGCCCAAGCCCCGGGCGATCGAAACGAAGTCGAGCGCCGGACGATCGAGGCTCAGCATGTCGTTGGCGCGACGCCCGGGCGTGCCGGCACCGACTCCGGCAAACTCGCCACGCAGGATCTGATAGGCGCGATTCGCAAAAATCACGACCGTGACATCGAGCCCCTCGCGGGCCATGGTCCAGAGGGACTGGATCGTGTACATGGCGCTGCCGTCGCCCTCGAGCGCGACCACCTTGCGTGCGGGCGCGGCCACCGCCGCCCCAATCGCAGCCGGCAACCCAAATCCGATCGAGCCCCCCATCAGGGTCAGCCAATCGTGGGGCGCGGCACCGGCAGTCGCTGCGCCAAACGACCGGCCCACTGTCACGGCCTCATCGATCACGATGGCGTCCTCTGGGAGCAGTTCGGCGAGCACGGCTGCGATGCCAGCCGAGTCGGGCGCGCCCGTCGGTAAGGCTGAGCGGCCCAGAATCGATCGGGACGCCACCCGCGCAGGGCTCGGCGCAGGCGCGCCGAGTTCATCGGCCAAGGCCGAAAGCGCAGCCTCCAGGTCCTGATCGGACTCCGCCAGGGTGATCAGCTCGCAGCCCTGCGGCACGAGCCGCCCGGGCTTACCCGGATAAGCAAAAAGCGCCACGGGTTCCCGGGCGCCCACCAGGATGATGCGCGTAAAAGGCGCAAGCGCAGCCAGCGCCGGCTCGATCGCGTAGGGCAATCGGGGGGCCATGACACGCCCGGCACCGCGGGCCAGCCGCGGCACATAGAACTCGGACATCAACGCGCAGCCGCTCGCGGTGGCGATCCGGCCCGCTTGGTGGAGCGCCGCGGGCGTGGTGGCATCGCCGCCGACCAACAGCAACGTCTTCCCCGGAGCACGCAAGGCTGCGGCACACGCGCTTACCGCCTCGGCCTGAAGGGGGCGGAAGACCGTTGCAGGGCGTAGCGCACCGGGCGCCGGCAAGGGGTGACCGTCCGGCAGGGCAGTCCAGGCGGTGTCGGCCGGCAAGATCAGGGTGGCGATGCCGCCAGGCCGGGCGCTCGCCGCGGCCACCGCCTCGCGGGTGTCCTCACCGATTGCCTGCGCGGAGCGAGACGTCCGGACCCAGTGCGAAACCGGCCAGGCGATCGCCTCGATATCCGCGGTGAGCGGCGCATCGAACTCGATATGGGACAGCGCGTGTTCGCCCACCACGTTGACGATGCCGGAGCGCGCCTTGCGGGCGTTGTGAAGGTTGGCTAGACCATTGCCCAGGCCCGGGCCGAGGTGCAAGAGCGTTGCCGCCGGCCGGCGGGCCATCCGCCAATAGCCATCTGCCGCACCCGTCACCACCCCTTCGAAGAGCCCCAGCACGCAGCGCATCCCGTCGTGACGGTCGAGCGCCGCGACAAAATGCATCTCGGAGGTCCCGGGGTTGGCGAAACAGACGTCCACTCCGCTCGCAAGCAGACTGTGAACAAGATGATCAGCTCCATTCATAATGGCGTTTTCTCCTTGCGGTTCGGCCAAGACATCCAACCACAAGGTCAATGTTACGCCGGATCAGCGCCCGACCATCGCCCGAGGGGGCCGCCTCATCCCGGGAGCCGGCTCTTCCGCACCCGGGCCACCCAGGGCCGGCGAACGTTGTGTTGCATTCGGGTCAACCCTGGAGCCCGTCCCTGTCCATGAGCCGCTCTGAACACAGCCGCCCCACCAGCCCGCCATCGCCGGGCGAAGGGTCAGCACGCCCCCCTTCAGAGGGCGGGCCGAACGCCCAGCTGCATTCAGGTCCGCGGAGCAGCAAACGCGACCCGGTGCACGTCGTGATCGTCGAGGACAACCCGCAATTGCTCGAGGAGATGGTGTTCCAGCAGGCCGCAGCAGGGCTCGCCGTCCGGGGTGCTCGCGATGCGGTGGAGCTCGACCGGGCGCTTTGCGACACACCTTGTGACATTCTGGTCCTCGATCTCAACCTGCCCGGTGAGAGCGGGTTCTCGATCGCCAACCGCCTGCGCGACCCCAATCGCCTTGGGATCGTGATCCTCAGCGCGCGCAGCGCCATCGGCGACAAGGTCGATGCACTGGCCTGCGGCGGCGACCAGTACCTGGTGAAACCAGTCGATCGCCGCGAGCTCACGGCGACGATCCTGGCCCTTCATCGCCGCCTGCGGGCGAGCCGCCAGCAGCCGGGCTGGCGGTTTGAGCTGCCGGCGCGCACGCTCTACGCACCCGACGGAAGAGCGCTGGAGTTGACCCCGCAGCAGGCGACGATCTTTTCCTTGCTGGTCCGGCATGCTGGCGCCGTGCTCGACCGGCAGCAGATGGTGAACGGTCTGGGCATCGAGTACGTCGATTTTCCCGATACCCGCCTGAACACGCTGATCAGCCGCCTGCGCCAGCAACTCGAGGCCTTCGATCCATTGCTGCAGGTGCGCACCTGGCGCGCCCGAGGCTATGCCTGGGTCGGTCCGCCGATCAGCGGGCTGGGCCCCTGAGACGGTAAGCACCCTACCCATGCCGAGTCTACCCACCCCGCCCGCGCAGGCCAGGACGCTGCCTGAGCCTCCCCTGCCCGCCCGCAGGGTCGTACACCTCGCTTGCTCGCTTAAGATCGCTCACCTCCTGCGAGCCGCCTTTTGGCTGATCGGCATCACGCTCTTGGGCGCACTTGGCGATAGCCGCACCAATCTGGCCTGGGCAGCGGCCCAGGCCAAAGCGCCGGCTGGCATCACGGTGATCGATCTGCCCGAGGTGCACGCGCAGTTGTCTGGGCTTTTCGACCCGGAGGGCCAGCTTGATTTTGATGCAGTCAGCTCGCCCCAGCGCCAGCATGAATTCGCCCCGCTCGGCAGCGCGCTCAATGCCGGCTACTCGGGAGGGGTATGGTGGCTGCGGGTCGACATCCATACCCCCACAGCCTGGATCGGAAGGACGGTGTTTCTCCAGGCGTGGATGCCCGACCTGGATGAGGTCCGTTTTCGATCGCCGGATGGGCGTGAACACGCCAATGGTGCGCTCACGGCCGTCGAGGCGAGGAGCAGCCGCCTGCGGGTGCCGACGCTGGAGCTGGTGCTGGATCAGCCCTCCACCACGGTTTACCTCAAGGTGCGGGCAAGCGGCAGTGCGACGCTGATCCCACAGTTGCTCTCGCCCAGAGGCGTACTGCTGACCACCGAATGGCAAATGCTCTATCTGGGTGCGCTGGGCGGCGCGCTCCTGATCGTGCTCATCATCAACCTCGTCAACGCCATCGGCACACGCGAGCCGATCTTCCTGATCTACTCGGGCCTGGTCCTGTCGGCGGGCCTCGCGACGCTCAGTCGCAATGGCTTCCTGCATGCGGGCTGGGTGGCCAACCCGGATTGGCTGATTCCACTGATCGCTGCGCCGGTGCACCTGCTCGCGATTTTCGCGATCCTGTTCTCAGCACGGATGCTCGGCATCGGCGAACGCCATCCGCGCCTCTTTCGAGGCCTGCATGGCTTGACCGTGCTGATTGCGCTCGGCTTTGGACTGCAGTTTACCGACTGGGTGCTGGAGGCGAACCGCCTGATCATGATCACCATCTTGGCCTACGGCGCGCTCTCGCTCGGCGTGAGCGGCTGGGACCTGCTGCGCCAGCCCGAGCGCAGTCGATCCTTCATCTTCGCGGCCTACGCCGCCTTCATGTTCGCGCAAGTGATCTCCATTCTCGCCATGCTCGGGTATGTCCGGGCCACGCTTATGACCGTCGAGGCCTGGCAATTCGGCACCTGGATCCACCTGCTGCTCCTGCACCTCGCGCTGGTCTCGGGTCTGCGGGACCAGCGCCGGCGGGCGCGCGCGATTGAGCTCGAAGCCCAGGTTACCCGCGCCGAGCTCGCCGAGCAGCGCCGGGCAAGCGAGGACAAGTCACGCTTTCTGGAAATGCTGGCCCATGAGATCAATACGCCGCTCAGCGTGATCGACAGCACCGTTCAGAGCCTGGAAATGATGCCTGGGGCCAGCGCCCCGGCGCTTCGCGAACGCCACACGCGTATCCGCTCATCAGCACGCCGCGTTTCGCGGCTGATCAACGAAACCGCCTCGCGCGACCGGCTCGACAATGGGGCCTGGCAGGTCCGGCTGAGCAAAATTGCTGCGACCGACTTGATCGCGAGCGTCATCGATCCGCTCGACCGGACCCTTGCGCTGGACCCTCAGGGCGGCGGCCCGCTGCTGGCCGACGAAGTCGGCGGGGCGCCGGGCTGGCTCAAAATCCGGATCGAGCCGGGACTGCCGACGCTGCTGGCCGATCAGCGCCTGGTGGAGATTGCGCTGTCGAACCTGATCGATAACGCACGCAAGTACGGTGCCCCGGGCAGCACGGTATGCGTCGAAGCGAGCGCGGCACCCCCGGCCGGCGGCATTGAGACACGCGCGCTCACGCTTGCCGTGACATCGAGCGGATGCAGACTCGAAGGTATTCCGCTTGAACGCCTCTTCGAAAAGTATCACCGCGGACACACGCACCCTGATGTACCGGGCATCGGTCTGGGACTTCACCTCGTGCGATCGATCGCGCAACTGCACGGCGGAGCGGCTGGAGTCGAGACGCTTTCGGGACCGGCCTTGCGCTTCTGGCTGACGCTGCCCTGCGATGAGACGCACTGAGCGCCTGCGCTCACCAGAACACCGACACACCCAGCTCCCAGCCGTTGCGCCCCGCGCCGCCCAGCCCGAACTTGTAGC
>JBIKTA010000068.1:0-8468 GCA_044348315.1 Burkholderiaceae bacterium
TGCCGCAGTCCTGATCGGCTCCGCGCTCAATGACACCCTCACCGGGGATGCCGGGAACGACACTCTGGTGGGATCGCGGGGCGACGATACGCTTGACGGAGCCGGCGGGATTGATCTGGTCGACTACCAGTCGGCCGGTGCGGCGGTGCAGATCGATCTGGATGCGGGAACTGTCGACGGTGGGTCTGGTATCGGTGCCGGTCGCGATACGCTGATTGCGATCGAACAGATCCGGGGGTCGGGTTTTGCGGACTCCATCACGGGCGGCGCCAGGGGCGAGACCCTGACCGGTGGCGACGGCGATGATCGGTTCAACATCACGGCCGGGAGCGCCGTCGCGGTGGTCACCGACCTCGGAGCGGGCGGCGACGTGGTGGTGGTCCGTCCGGGGGCGTCAGCGGATGTATTTCTTGTCAACGCCTGGACGGCAACCGGTGCGAGCGTCAACGACGGAACGGCCCGACTCTACTCGCCCGGATTCACCGTCAACCTGTCCGCCATCACGAATGGTCTCGGCTGGCAGGTTTTCAATACCGGGGGGGCCGCCGCGCTGATCGGTTCAGGCCGGGACGACACCCTGACCGGAGGCACTGGAAACGACAGCCTCACGGGCGGATTGGGCGGCGATCTTTTCGCAATCAGTGCGGGTGCCGACATCATCACCGATCTGAGCACGGGAGATGTCGTCCAGGTTGCTCAGGGCGCCAGCGTGACCGCGACGCTCACGAGCGCCTGGACCGCGACCGTCCTCAGTCGTAACGATGGCAGCGTCGTGCTCAACACGGCCGGGTTGCCGGTCGATCTGGGTGCGATCAGCCTGGGCGCACGGGGGTGGTTTGTCGAAAGCTCGGGAGGGGATACTGCGCTCGTGGGCTCTGCCCTCGACGACACCCTGAAGGGCGGAAGTGGCGCTGATACGCTGCGCGGTGGCCCCGGAAACGACTCCCTGGCAGGTGGCGGCGGACTGGATACCGCCGATTACAGTGCGTCGCTGGGTCCGGTCACCGTCAACCTTGCGCAGGGGAGTGCGAGTGGTGGCGATGGCAACGATGTGCTGGTTGGGATCGAGCGGGTGCTGGGATCCGGCCATGACGATACGCTGACCGGTAGCAGCGGTGACGACACGTTGACCGGAGGATTGGGAAGCGATCATTTCGTGATTGCCGCGGGCGTCGACCGGGTGGATGATTTTGCGCGACAAGGCGACAGCGTGCAGATTCTCGCGAACGCGCGAGCCGAACTGTATGCGGTCGGCAGCTGGATAGCGACGTCGGCCAGCAGCAACGCGGGCGTGGCGAATCTTTATACGCCCGGCCTCGCCATGGATCTTCGATTGATCACCTCGGGCGGGCGGGGCTGGACCATCACGAACGACTCCGATTCGGCGACCTCCCTGATCGGCTCGGCGCTGGGTGACAGTCTGATCGGCGGGGGCGGAGCCGACACCCTGCGCGGGCATTCGGGCAATGATGCGTTGACCGGGGGCGGCGGCGCCGACACCTTCAATGTCGATTCGGGGGCCGACACGATCACCGATCTGGGTCACGGCGCGGACGTCGTGCTGGTCGCCGCGGGAGCGACAGCGGACGCGCTGCTGAATGCTCCGTGGACCGCCTCGTCGACCAGTACCAATCAGGGTGTGGCGAGGCTCAGTACGCCCGGACATGCAGTCACCCTGTCGAGCGTCACGGCGGGGTCGGGATGGCAGGTCACCAACACGGCTGAAGGGACGACGCTGGTGGGTTCCAATACCGGGACTGCCGATACGTTGATTGGCGGCGCCGGCAATGATGTCCTTCGCGGCGGCCTTGCCAACGATCGTCTGACAGGAGGAGGCGGGGCCGATGTCTTTGACATCGATCTCGGCGCGGACACCATCACGGACCTGGGCGACGGCGCTGACGTCGTGTTGGTCCAGTCCGCTCAGAGTGTTACGGCCCAGGTCACTGCGAACTGGGTTGCGACCGCGGCCAGCCGTAACGACGGTACCGCGAATCTCGTCACCCAGGGGGCGGAAATCAATCTCGCGAATGTTTCGCTGGGCAGTTCCGGTTGGCAACTCACCAACAACGGGACGTCCGCAAAACTGGTCGGATCCCAACTCTCGGACACGCTGGTCGGCGGCACCGCGAACGACACGCTGCGCGGCGGCCTGGGTGACGATCGTCTGACGGGCGGGCAGGGCGCTGATACCTTCGAGGTCGATGCCGGAACCGACCTGATTACCGATCTCGGCGTGGGCTCCGACATCGTCATCGTATCTTCGGGTGCAACGATCGCGGTCACCGTGGCGAGTTCCTGGACGGCCACCGTTGAAAGTCGTAACGCGGGGACGGCCACGATCACCACGCCGGGCGTCACGCTCGATCTGTCCGCAGTGACCGAAGGCTCGGGTTGGACACTCGTCAATAGTGGCCTGGGTGCGATGGTCTCGGGGTCTGCGTTGAACGATACCCTGATCGGTGGCAGCGGCAATGACACCCTCGCAGGGCGTGAGGGCGACGACACGATCGACGGGGGTACGGGCAACGATCTTGCGGACTATCAGTCATCCACCACGTCCGTCGTCGTCGACCTCGGGCAGGGCACTGCGTCCGATGCGACCGGGAGCGACAGTCTCCTCGGCATCGAGTGGGTCCGGACCGGCTCCGCGGATGACACGCTGACCGGTGGCAGCGGGAACGATACGTTCACGGGGGGGGCGGGCGCCGATACGTTCAACATCGCCGCCGGGATCGATTCGATCAATGATCTGGGCGTAGGTATCGATGTGGTGCTGGTATCCGGCGGTGCACGGGTCAATGCGACCCTGGGTGCAAATTGGGTGGCGACCCGCGAGAGCTCAAACGCCGGGATCGCCCAGATCACGACCAGCGGTCGGATTGCCGATCTCCGGGCGATCGATACCGGGCTGGGTTGGACGATCCTGAACGTCGGAGCGGCGACAGGTCTCTACGGTACTGCGATGTCAGACACGCTATCCGGCGGGACGGGCGCCGACACGCTGCGCGGCGGCGATGGCGACGACTCCCTTACGGGAGGCGGAGGAGCCGACCTGTTCGAGGTGGACCTGGGAACCGATACGGTCACGGATCTGGGCGCCGGCTTGGACATCGTCCAGGTTGCTGCCGGTGCGACCCTCGAGGCCCGGGTCAGTTCGAGTGCTTCGTGGAGCGCGTCTTCCGAAAGCAGCAATCTGGGTACGGCTCGCATCGCGACGCCGGGACGCGGTGTCAGCCTGGTCAACGTCACTTCCGGCAATGGCTGGATCATCACGAATACTGCCGGTGCGACCGCGATCTCGGGCTCCTATGCGGCCGACACCCTGGAGGGCGGAGTGGGGAACGATACGCTTTCCGGAAGTGGGGGAGCCGATCTGTTTCGCATCCTCGCCGGGACCGACACGGTCACCGATCTCGGAAACGGACAGGACATCGTTGAAATTGCGTCGGGTGCGACCTTGCAGGGGACGGTCAGTGCGCCCTGGGTGGCGACCTCCGCAACCTATAACGATGGCACTGCGCGATTGACGACCCAGGGCACTCGAGTGGACTTGTCCCTGGTGGTCAACGGGAGTGCGGGCTGGACGATCACCAATGGCGGAAGCCTCGGTGCCTCGATGACCGGGTCGGGTCTGAATGACACCCTCACCGGCGGGAGCGGGGCCGATACGATTGCCGGCGCGGCAGGCGACGACACGCTCGATGGCGGGGCGGGCCTGGATCTGATCGACTACAGCAACGCAGCCTTCGCGGTCGAGGTGGATCTTGCTGCCGGCATTGCAACGGGGGGAGCCGGAGCCGACGCTCTGGTTCGGTTCGAGCAGGTTCAGGGCTCTGCTTACAACGATACCCTCAAGGGAAGCGCCGCCAGTGACACCCTGACCGGAGGGGCAGGCGCCGACCGATTTCTGATTGCGTCGGGCATTGACACGGTGACCGATCTCGGGAACGGGGTCGATGTGGTGATCATCGATTCGGGCGCAAGCCTTCAGGCGTCCCTGGCGGCGGCCTGGACGGCGACCGCAGAATCCGTCAATAACGGAATCGCGCGCCTGACGACGCAGGGCACGGCGGTCAGCCTGCTCGCCCTGACGGGTGGGCTGGGCTGGACGGTCGAGAACCTGGGTGGTGCGGCGTCGATCAGTGGTTCCGCCTTGAACGATACGCTCATTGGCGGTTCCGGGAACGACACTCTTTTCGGTTCGGTGGGAGACGATTCGATCGTCGGGGGCGGAGGTCGGGACTCGCTGCTCGGCGGTTCGGGGAACGACACGCTGGTCGCGAATGGATTCGACACGATCGTCGCCGGTACGGGGCAGGATCTTATCCGTGTCACGGATGCGGAACTGATTTTGGTTCAGGGCGCGATCGGATCGGTTTCGCCGACTTCGCCGGATCCGGACATCGACACGCTGGATCTCAGTCTGTTGAACCAGGGCGCCTTGACCGTGCTGTTCACGAACCGGGTCGATGCGGTGGTCTCCGTCGCCGGTACGCAGCGCCTGCAACTCAATGCGGTCGAGTCGTTCATCCTGCCCGACGTGAAGAATGATTTCACGGGAGGGGTGGGTGCCGAGTCGGTGGTCGGTGGCCTGCTTGCCGATACGATTCGCGGCGGAGGCGGTAACGATACGCTGGCGGGTGGAGAGGGTTCCGACCATATCGCGCCGGGCGTGGGTGCCGATCAAATCAGTCTGGGCGCGGGCGATGATGTGCTGATCGCCGATGGAGACTGGGTCAATGACGGCGTGGCTGACACGATTGATGGCGGGGCGGGCTTTGACACCCTCAGGCTTGTGGAAATGGGTTTGGAACTTGACCTGACCGATGTCGCCCGATTCGCCGATTCGTTGATCGACCGGATCGAGCGGGTCGATCTCGGATCGGGGGACGAAGGACGATCACTCATCATCGATCCCGCCAGTATCGCTGCGCTGCTCGATATGCCGGCTGGAGTGTCCGGTCTGGTCATTGATGGCGACGAAAATGACTCGGTCAGTTCCCGCAGTTCGATCGGGGAACTGGCTCCCTCTGGTACGGCCGTGCTCATCGACCGAGACGGCGACGGCACGGTGACGGGCGCCGGGGACGAGGTCGGCTGGGTTGGCGAGTACGGAACCACCACTGTCGACTTCCTCACGGGTGCCGGGAATCAGACCTATCACGTCTACACGCACCATTCCTACGGCCTGCTGCTGATCGACAGTGACATCGATCGGTCGGGTTTGATTCTCGGGTCGATCTGATTTCGCTTCCGCCCGTCGACGTTCGGCCCCGATCAGCGAGGTCAACTCCGAAACGGACGGACCGGCAGGCAGGCCTTCATACGACCCGACCTGCGGCAGGGTCTGTCGGAAAGCCCTAGACTCGCAGCCTCGTCAATAGGAGGGTGCGATGTTGGCGCGTTTGAGAGAGGATGTCTCTGCGGTTCGGAGCCGTGATCCGGCGGCACGCTCGACGCTCGAGGTCCTGCTCTGTTATCCGGGAGTTCATGCGCTCGCTTTCCATCGGCTCGCAAACGTGCTGTGGTGCAAAGGCTGGGCGACGGCTGCCCGGTTGGTATCCCACGTTGCCCGGTTTCTCACCGGCATCGAAATTCACCCGGGCGCCACGATCGGCCGGCGCGTCTTCATCGATCACGGCATGGGTGTGGTGATCGGCGAGACGGCTGTGGTCGGCGACGACTGTACGATCTATCAGGGCGTGACCCTTGGGGGCACGTCCCTTAATCCGGGCAAGCGCCACCCGACGCTCGAGGCAGGGGTCGTGGTCGGTGCCGGTGCCAAGGTGTTGGGCCCTTTCACCGTCGGGGCTGGGGCACGGATCGGGTCGAACTCGGTCGTGCTGAAGCCCGTCGCTGCGGGTGTGTCTGTGGTCGGCATCCCCGCTCGGGTCGTTGTAGAAGACAACAAACATATCCGGCCTGCTCGGTCGGACCTTGTCGAGGCGAATCAGGGCGTGACGGTTGAAGACGTGTCGTCTAAAGACGCTTCGGCTCAGGGCGCGTTCCCCGCCTACGCCGTGGCATACGGAGCCGGCGATCCGCTATCGATCGCATTGCACCGCCTCATCGACCGTGTGGCCGAGCAGGATCGCCAGATTGCTTCGCTGCGCGACGCCCTGGCGCGGGCGGGGATCGATACCGATGCGCCTCGAGACGAAACCCCCGATGGTTTTGATGCTTCCTCCCTGAATCGATTGGTCGATTGATTTCCATTGCGTCGAGGAACCCGATGAAGGCTTTGACAGATTTTCCGACGATCGAAGCCACGATCGGCCACACGCCGCTGGTTCGCCTGCAGCGCCTGCCCGGGTCCGAGTTGCATGACCGCGGGGTGGTCGTGCTCGGCAAGCTCGAGGGCAACAATCCGGCCGGGTCGGTCAAGGATCGCGCGGCCCTGTCGATGATCGCCAAGGCCGAGGCACGCGGTGAGATCCGGCCTGGCGACACCCTGATCGAGCCGACCTCGGGCAACACCGGCATTGCGCTCGCCATGGTGGCTGCGATTCGAGGGTATCGCATGGTTCTGATCATGCCCGACAACCTTTCGATCGAGCGCCGTCAGGCCATGAAGGCCTACGGAGCGGAGCTGATCCTGGTCAGCCGGGAGCAGGGCATGGAGGGGGCTCGTGATCTCGCGGCGCAAATGCAGAGTGCGGGGCGGGGCAAGGTCCTCGATCAGTTTTCGAATGACGACAACTGGGCCGCCCACTACGAAGGCACAGGGCCGGAGATCTGGCGGGATACCGCGGGTGCGGTCACGCATTTCGTCTCGGCGATGGGTACGACCGGGACGATCACCGGCGTGTCACGTTATCTGAAGGAGCGCAATCCGGCAGTGACCATCGTGGGCGTGCAGCCCGCCGAGGGGTCTTCGATCCCCGGCATCCGCAAATGGCCTGCCGAATATCTGCCGAGCATTTACAGGCATGCGCACGTCGACCGGCTCGAGACGGTGAATCAGGCCGAGGCCGAGGACATGGCACGAAGGATGGCGGCCGAAGAGGGTATTTTCTGCGGCATTTCTGCCGCAGGGGCGTGTTGCGTCGCCCTGCGGGTTGCGCAGACGATCCGCGACGCCTGCGTCGTGTTCATCGTCTGCGACCGTGGCGACCGATACCTGTCGACCGGAGTGTTCCCGGGGTGATGGCGCGGGCGCGGGCGATCAGCCGCCTCGCCGCTTGATCAGCCCAAGTACGCTTCGACCGTCGGGCGCCTTGGCCACGAAATATTGCGCCCCCGAGGCATCGCTTGCGATCAAGCGCGCGCCGGCAATGACATCAGGATTGGAAACCGGGAGAGCGAGTTGCTGACAGAACTGGCTAAGACTGCCCGAGATCATCTGGATGAAGACAGCCGGCGATCTCGCGAGGTGACCGACCAGAGTCTCGGCCATGTGTCCCATGGGCTCCATGCACATGAGCTGCACGGAGTAGAGGGGCATCTCGCGCTTGATGCGCTCCGCGCGCTCGCGCTCTCGGGCTTCCTCGGCTGCGAGGCGCGCTGTGCGAATTTGAACCGCCGTACGCTTGTTTTTCGCGCCCTCGGCCTCGTCTTGGAGAAACGCCAGCAGGTCGCTGACCTCGGTTGATTTTGAATATCCGGACGCGTGCATGCGGCCAACGGCCGCGCGGTGACCGGAGGCATCGGTGATCGCGAAGCCTGCGAGCGATTTCACATCCGTTGCGCTGGCCTGCAGCTCGATCGCAAACCTGAGTTGCGCGACGCTCGAGAAGCCGCGGATTTTTGCGTAGGCCTCGTGGAGTTCACCTTGCTCACGTGGTGGTAGCAGGGTGTAACGCAATTTCTCCCGATCGAATGCGGGCAATAGCGTGGCGGCTTCGGCGCCGGTCACGATGACGCCCGAGCACCCCCCCTGCTGGATCAGCGTCCAGAGTTTTTCGAGGTCGTCGACGAAGTGATCGAGCCGCCAATCCGGGTCGAGACGGGTCGCCCTGGCAAAGTCCGGCAGGCTGGAATAGCCGCCGACCGAGAGGCTGGCTCCTTCCAGCTTTCGGCCCTTGAGCGAACACGATGCAGGCTTCTTGTTGCCCGGGATAACGATCGCCAGGAAATCGCTGGGCCGGGACCCGATTTGCGCGAGGATCGCCTTTCGGGACGCATCTTCTGCCGCGGCCTCTTCGGCGCGCTTGCGGGCCGCGGCATCGACGCGAGCCTGGAGTTCGACGTTACGGATCTCGCCGATCACCAGGATTGTGCCGGCGTCGATCAGCGGCTTGATTCGGCTGAGCTCGGCCTGATCGATCAGGCCGACGGTCAAATCCGGGCAAACGCGGGTGAGCGTGTCGGACGCGCTTGCAGGTTGGCCCTGACTGGTACGCGGATTCCCCGGGGAGGCCGTCTGACCCACACATTTTCGTCCGACCTGTAGACGAGCCTCGCGCACTTCAAGACCACGCGTCTCAAGGGTGAGACCGTTGCGCTTTCCGAGTTCGACCACGCCC
>JBIKTA010000580.1:0-2519 GCA_044348315.1 Burkholderiaceae bacterium
CTGGATTCGCCACGCCATCCCTACACCGAGGGTCTCCTGGGATCACTGCCATCATCCGTCACGCCGGGTCAGCCCCTGCGGCAGATCCCGGGGTCGACCCCCTCGCTTGGGCGCCTGCCGCCCGGCTGCGCATTTTCACCGCGCTGCTCCTATGCAACGGAGCGCTGCCAGGCAGACGCTCCGGGGGTATATTTCGAAGCCCCTCTCGCCACTCCCCACGGCGCTCCCGCTCAAGCCCCTGCTCCTGCGCAACGCCAGTACCGCTGTCATCATCCCCTCCAGGAGTTTTCGCGATGAGCCCGATAGCGGCCACTGAAGCCGGCTTTCCAACCGACCTTCCGCCGCCACCGATCGTTCGACTCGAATCGGTGTCAAAGCGTTTCGTCAAACCCCTGGATGCCGCAGCCAAGATCGCCAATTTTCTGGGTGGCCGACAGCGTGAAGAGGTGGTCCATGCCGTCGACACCGTCAGCCTCGAGGTCGCAGAAGGCGAAGTGGTGGGACTCGTCGGAGAGTCAGGCTGCGGCAAATCCACACTGGGGCGCGTGGTCGCGGGCATCCACCCGCCCAGCTCGGGCACTTTTCGCTACCGGGGCAAGACTTTCGACGAAATGAGCATGGCCGAACGTCGACAGGCCACGCTCGAAGTGCAGATGATTTTTCAGGATCCGATGTCCTCGCTCAACCCCCGTTTGAGGGTTCGGGACATCGTCGGCGAGGCGCCCGTCTACCACGGGCTGACCGACCGCGCCCACATGGCTGAACGCGTGGCCGAGGTGCTCGAGCGGGTTGGCCTGGACCCCAGCTTCATCCAACGGTATCCGCACCAATTCTCCGGTGGTCAGCGTGCGCGCATCGGGATCGCGCGCGCACTCGCGGTCAATCCTCGATTTCTCGTGTGTGACGAAAGTGTTGCGGCGCTTGATGTCTCGATCCAGGCGCAGGTGCTCAACCTCTTCATGAAGCTGCGGGAGGAGTTGAAGCTCACCTACCTCTTCATCAGTCACGATCTGTCGGTCGTGCGGCATCTGTCCGACCGGGTCGTAATCATGTACTTGGGCCGAATGGTCGAGTCTGCGCCCGCCCCGGTGCTGTTCAGCCAGCCCAACCACCCTTATTCACGAGCCTTGCTGGCCAATGTGCCGAGTCTGGCCAATCGCCACACTCGATTCGCGCCGTTATCCGGCGAGATTCCCTCGCCCCTCGACCCGCCACCGGGATGCCACTTTCATCCACGCTGCCCGCACGCGGGTGCGCGCTGCAGGGTGGAGCGTCCTGCCTTGACCGAACTGGCTCCAGGCCATTCGAGTGCCTGTCACTTGAATTCATCAGGCGGCGTGAACGCTTGAGCCAGCATCCGAACGATCAGAATTCCCAGGCTACGCCGACCTGCCCGAACGACAGCCCCTGACCCCGCCCGGCGGCCGCGCTGGCTTTCAGACCCTCCCTGATGGTGTACCGGAGCCCCAAGGCACGACGGCTGGACCCATCCAGACCATAGGTTTCGGCCGTGAGCGCAATCGGGCCCGACACCGCCCAGTCGATACCCAACCCCCAGGTTCCAACCGTGTCGCTCTCAGCTTCGGCACGCGCATACTGGATACCCAGATTGAAGTGGGCCGCAAATCGGGGAGTGACGCGAAAGGTGGCAAGACCCGTGATGGCGTGATCAGTCTCGCTGAACCGCAGCCCTACCCCCACGGGCTTGACCCGTAGGCGCCCGTAATCGTAGCGGGCGCCGAGTGACCAGCCGAGCTCTTGTTGGACCGGCACCCATTTAAGACCCAGGCCGCCGCCCGAGAGCTCGGCCCTGGGCGAAAAATCACGATCGCGCCCCTGCGCCCCCGAAAGCTCAAGCTCGAGAGATGGAAAGGCCCCGACACCGAACAGCACTTCGCTGACTCGGCGCCCGCCCTCGCGCAGGAACACGGTCTCGACCTTCAGGCCACCCCGGTCGAGGGTCGAGGCATCGTCGACTTGCATCGGCGCCTCCGCCCGCGCGCCACTGAAACAGAGACCGAACGCAAACAACCCGGCGATCATCAACCCGGAAGAAGTGCGAACCCACGCGCGCGTGCCCTGCGCCGCCGTGGAACCGCTTGAATGACGATCGATCATGGTTCACCCCCGGGTTACGCTGGACAGGGCAAGATTACTACCCCGCGCCTGCCTCAAACCCATCATTTTAACGAACCGCCAGACGCCCGCCAGGAACAAATTCCTGCCATGGGCAGCTTTTCGCAAGCTTGCAGCTTAAAGCGAGCGCCCGGTCATTTCACCTTCGTGAATCACCGCCTCGATGGTGCGCGGCGCCAGACAGTCTCCGATCCGCTGATCAAAGATCGTCGAGATCCCGTCCAGCTCACGCGCCACCCGCCCGAGGGACAGCACGATGGTATCGGCCTCGATCATCCGCAAGGCGCCCGGGAGCCAAAGCTCGTACACGCAGGCGAGGCCAGGCTCGACACGCTCGACGAAGTGCTGGGTCAACACCGTTACGCCCGCCTTGCGCAGTCGGG
>JBIKTA010000581.1:0-2513 GCA_044348315.1 Burkholderiaceae bacterium
TGGCAGCCCCATGCGGGAGCAGCGTCAACCACATCGTTCTACGTCGACCCGGCACAGACCTCGCCCCACCCGGGCGGGCTGATTCCGAGCGAGTTCGTGACCGGGGCCTGGTTTGCCACCCGCCGCTTTGACGAGATGAAGGCCTTCATGATCGAGGTCGGCGGATTCACCTTGGTCGAAGAAACCGCCGAGGGCTTGAGAGCGGCCGTGTTCTCGGGCGCCTCAGGTCGCCCCGACCTGCGCCTCACCGAAGTCGACGACTCCGGCCAGACTGGCTTTCGATCGTTTTGCGTCAAGGTTGAGCCGGGCGCGGCGGCGGCGGGTCATTTTGGGAAGGCACAACGGGACGCAAGCGGCCAGCCCGTCGACACGACCGACCGACGGGGGATCGTCGTACGCGACCCGGATGGTTTCCGTGTCGAGCTCTATGAATCCCGCTCAGGCAAACCCCTGGCGCCACTACCGGTCGAAGCGACTGCATGAGCCTCCGAGAGGCCGGCTCATTGGCCGCTTCATTCTCCAGTACCGGGACCAGTCTGACGGACCACTCGCTCGCCGAACGGATCTACCAGGGTCTCAGGGCCGGCATTCTCGACGGCTCGCTCGAGCCCGGCAGCGTGCTTCGACAGGAACAGATCGCCCGACGCTTTGCCGCGAGCCGGGTCCCCGTGCGCGAGGCCATGGGTCGGCTCGAAGGCGATGGCCTGATCATTTCCCGACCCCGCCGTGGGTATGCCGTCCACGCATTACAGCAGGACGATATCGTCGAAATTTTCGAACTCCGCGTGGTGATCGAGGAGCATGCCGCTCGGATCGCTGCGATTGCGCGCACCGAGGACGATATCGACGTGGTCACGGGCCTGGTCGAACGGATGGAGACCGTTGCACGTGAGGGGAGCAACTACGGCAGCGACTGGGCGCGCCTGAACCGGGACTTCCACCTGAGGCTGGTGGCTTCGAGCCGGCGGCAGCGTCTGCACACCACCGTAGAGACCCTGCGCGACTCGGTCGAGGCCTACGTGCGCGCCGAGATGGGCATCACGGGCGACGTTAAAAGTGCGCTGCTCGAGCACCGCGAAATGCTCGAAGCGTTTCGGGCCGGCGACGCTGACGGCCTCGCACGCCTGAGCCGACAGCACATCGAGGGCACAGCCCGCCGACTGCTGGACGGCCTCAGGAGACGCTCTTCGGCGCAAGCGCTCGGCGCGGCCTGAATCTGCGGGAACACTGCGCCTGCCGCAAGCACCCGTATGAGCGTGCTGCGCCCGACCGCCTGAAACGGATCTAGCGCCCGAAGCGCTCCGCGAGCTTTTGCCTGAACTTCGCCACCTTGGGCGCGACCACCATGCGGCAGTAACCCTGACCCGGGTTACGCTCAAAGTAACGCTGGTGGTAAGCCTCGCCCGGGTAGTAGGGCCCCAGCGGGCTCAGTTCGGTCACGATCGGATCCTCATAGACACGATCGCGCGCGAGCGCGGCGATCGTCGCCTGCGCAGCATCACGCTGGGACTCATCCAGCCAATAGATCGCCGACCGATACTGCGTGCCGACGTCATGGCCCTGCCGGTTCAGCGTGGTGGGATCGTGGATCACAAAAAAGATTTCCAGCAGATCCGCGAAGCTGATCGCGCTGTCATCGAACTCTATTTTGACCACTTCGGCATGGCCTGTGGTGCCCGAACAGACCTGCTCATAGGTCGGATCGATCACCTGCCCACCGGTGTAACCCGACTCGACCACGGTGACGCCGCGTACCTCATTGAAGACTGCCTCAAGACACCAGAAGCACCCGCCCCCCAGCACTGCCACCTGTTTGGCCATCACTCACCCCTCCAAAACTAGCGCCCTCGTTGCCGCAGCGTCTGCAACGGCTAAGCGACTGTATGGTACGGGAGCGGCCAGGCGACGCCCTTCCGCTCAAGGGGTCTTGGCGCGCGATTTCCGCCCGGGAGGGATCTGGGAAAACGGATTCAAGACAGTCACGCCGAGCGCCCGGAAGTCAGCGACGTTTCGGCTCACGAGCGTGAGTCCATGCACGCGGGCCGTCGCAGCGATCATCGCGTCCTCGTAAAGCGTATCCGACTGCCTGTGCATCAGGCGCGCCCACTCCCGAAAGGCCGCCGCGCTCATCGCGATCACCTCGTATGAAGCCGAAACCTGCGCGAGCCAGGCATCGATTTCCTAAGCCTTACGCGGATCCTGCGCACGGGTTATCTCTATGCCTGCCTGGATCTCTCCAATCGTCACGGCCGATATGAAGAGATCCGAATCGTCGACGGACTGAATCCAGGCGATGACCGCAGGGTCAGGCCTCGGCCGACGCAACTCCGTAATCACATTGGTGTCGAGCAGGAACATGGCCCGCGCGAGACGCTCAGCAGAGGGCGGCGGGAAGCCGGCGCGCTGACCGGCCGCGCGGCGGCACGATCAAATCCACCCGCGGTGCGTCCGCAAGCAGCAGTTGCTTGAGCGACGGTCTCGCCGCGCGCTCCATCTGCTCCCATTGCCGCACG
>JBIKTA010000582.1:0-2505 GCA_044348315.1 Burkholderiaceae bacterium
TCACACAGGCAGCAAGCGACTCTTCGACCAGCAGGCGGGCCATGCGGCTGGCGTGCTCGTGATCGGGCGCTGTGCTCAGTGCGATCATGACCCGTTCGGGTCGAGCGAAGGGAAGATCGACGGGTTGAGCCTGAGGTAAAGGTGGCTTGGGCAGCGTCATGTCATTGATCCCGATCCGGCGGTTGTACGTGCACGCGCGCAACATACGTCTGCGACCTCATGGTGTCCACCCGGCGCCCGAGCGGCCAAAAAAGCCCTGGCCAGCCTTCGGGCGGAATCATCGGAAGCCCCACTCAGGATCGAAACCGCCGTGCAGTGAGATGATGCGCCGACCACAGGGCACCCATGGTCCACGCCAGAATGATCAGAACATCAGACAGAGGATCAGTGGGCCACTGGCCGAGAAAGAGGGGCCGAGCGATCTCCACCGCGGCGGCAAGCGGCAACACCGCGGCGACTAGCGCGAGCCAGGATGGTAGCTGATCGATCGGGTAGTACACACCGGAGATGAAGATCATGGGCATCAGCACCAGAGTGAAATAGAAATTGAAAAAGTCGTAGCTGCGTGCAATGGCATTGATGATCAGTCCCATCGCGGCAAAGCACAGGCCTACGGCCGCGATCACTGGGATGGTGAGCAGCATCAGCGGCTCCCTCGATACGTTCAGCACGGCCGCAACAAGCAGAATCGCACAGCCTGACAGCACACCCTTGCTCGCAGCCCACAGCCATTCAGCGATGAGGATATCCCGCAAGACCAGTGGCGCATTCAGCAGCGTTTCCCAGGTCTTCTGCACATGCATCCTCGAAAACGCCGAATAGAGCGACTCGAAGCTCGCCGCCATCGTGGCGCTCATACAGAGTGACCCCGCCGCAAGAAAGGCAATGTACGGTACACCCTCGACCTCCCGCAGCAGGCTTCCCAGGCCGTATCCAAACGCAAGCAACGTGATCAGGGGTTCGACCACGTTGCCCACCAGACTCGCGGGTGCGAGCCGGCGCCACACCAAGAGATTGCGACGGTAGATCGGCCAGAATCGCGACCAGGCGGGGGTGGGCTCAGTCACGGAGGTCTCGGCCGGTCAGCCTAAGAAACACGTCGTCGAGATTGGCGGCCCGATGCAACGCCCGGAAATTGGCCGCAGCCTGCAGCCAACGCACCGCTCTTGCGCCGTGAGAGGTGTAGATGTAAAGCAGGTCACCCACTTTCTCCCGGCGTTCGCCCTCGCAGCCTTCTATGGGCCACTCCGGAGACTCGCCCGCTGGCAGGCTGATTTCGACCACATGAGGCTCGACATGCGCGGCGATCAACGCGCGCGGCGTGTCCACCGCAATGCACCGCCCATGGTCGATGATCGCCACTCGATCACACAAGCGTTCGGCCTCCTCCAGAAAATGAGTCGTCAGCACGATGGTGCGGCCACGGCCGAGCTGACGGCGCAAGCGCTCCCAGATCAGGTGGCGGGCCTGGGGATCGAGCCCGGTTGTAGGTTCATCGAGCAACAAAAGCTCGGGATCATTGACGAGTGCGCGAGCAAGCGAGAGCCTGCGACGCATACCACCTGAGAGTTCGGAGATGCGGGCGTCGCGCTTGTGCAGCAGGCCAGCAAACTCGAGCAATGGTGTGGGATCGGCCCGACTGGCCGCCGCTCGCTGGCCAAAATAGCGCGAGTAGACCTCGAGGTTTTCGACGACGGTGAAATCCGGATCAAGAGCGTCGTGTTGCGGCACGACGCCCGTCCGCGCCCGCACCTGGAGCGCGCGGTCCGGAACGGGCAGACCGAGCACGGCAATTCGACCACGATCCGCGGCCGTGAGCCCAAGGAGCATCTTGACGGTAGTGCTCTTGCCGGCACCATTCGGGCCGAGGAGCCCAAAACACTCGCCGGCCTCGACCCGTAGCGACAGGTCCTTGATGGCCTCGAAATGCCCAAAAGCCTTTCCTACCGCCTCGAGCTCAACGACTGCTGCCATCCTTCAGCCCTGCGGAGCAAGCCCGCCGTACGCCGCCAGCACACAGACAGAGCCGGCCCGGGCGCCCGCGACCGCCTGCTCGAACCAGCCAGCCGTGCTCAACCTGCGGCGGGTTCCGCCGCCTCAAGCTCGGCGGCCCGATCCGTGAGCTCGACCAACGCCATCGGCGCGTTGTCGCCAACCCTGAACCCAAACTTCAAGACCCGCGTATAGCCGCCAGGACGCGCCGCAAACCGGGGCCCAAGCTCGTCGAAGAGCTTGACAACCATCTCGCGATCACGCAGCCGGTCGAAGGCCAGGCGTCGATTGGCAAGCGAAGGCTTTTTGCCCAAAGTGATGAGCGGCTCCACCACTCGCCGCAACTCCTTGGCCTTGGGAAGGGTGGTCTTGATCATCTCGTGTCGCAACAAAGCGTTACAAAGATTCCTGAGCATCGCTTGACGGTGCGCGCTGGTTCGGTTGAGCTTTCTCAGCCCGTGGCGGTGACGCATGATATTTTTCCTCGGTGGGGCGTTCGCGTACGCAGATGAC
>JBIKTA010000069.1:0-8401 GCA_044348315.1 Burkholderiaceae bacterium
TGGGCGAAGAGGGCGGCATCTGGGTGTCCGACGATGCGGGCGGCAACTGGCGCCTGATCGAGCAGACTGCCGGACGCAACTGGTCATCGCTCGCGCTGAGCGCGGATGGCGGGCAGTTGACCGCGCTCGCGGCGGGCGAGGGAATCTTCTCGGCGCAACTCGCCGTGGGCGAACGGGTCCTGCCGACGCGAATGGCGCTCGAGGCGCAGGCCGGCGCGGTCCGGGCGGTGGGCTTCGAGGGCTTGACGCTCGAAGTGACCAACGCGGCGCTCGCCGTCAACATCGCCGATACGGTCCAAGGCGTCGGTCGCGTGCTCGACTTCGTCAACGGCGACTTCTCGGTGGTGACGGGGACCGGGGCGAGCCTTACGCTCACGACCGATGGCGCAAATCACGAGATGCTGAGCGTGGCGGCAAACTTCAGGGTCGGACTGGGCGACTTCGTCCACCTGGAAGGCAGTGCCGCCTTCGAGAAGCGTTCCGATGTGGTCACGCTCGCCGATGGCACCGAGGTCGAGGTCGATGCCCTCACGCTGGGCGCCGCCGACATCAATGCTTTCGTGGGCTTCAACGGCCCCTATCGCAGCGACACCAATGGCGACGGGGCGATCGATGAGTTTGATTCGACCAACGATCAGTCGGTCGGCTTCTCGCTCACCGATGTCGACGCGGCGCTTGCCCTCTTTGCCGCCACGCCGGGTCAGAGCAACGCGGACGGCGTCGCGCTCGACGGCGCTCGCTGGATGGCGCTCTCGGCGCAGGCCGGTGCGGTCGAGGTCGTGGGCATGCCGGGCGTGACGCTGGCTGCGCGCAGCTTCAACGTCGAACTCAACCGGGCACTCGAGCTCCCCAATGGTCTCGACGCCGAGATCAATGTGCTCGACTTTGCCGGCGATCAGGCCTATGAGGTCAGAGCGGGTGCCGACACGACGCTCACGCTCGGGATGGCTGGCGAACAGGGCGAATTGCTCCGTGTCCAGGGCGATCTCGACATCGGTCTGGCGGGACTCTTCAGCGTGTCGGGCTCGATCGGCATCGAGCAGTCGGTGAAGACGCTGACGCTGGCGCAGGCGACCGACGAAGTCCAGGTGCTGGAAGTCTCCTCGGGCTTCTTCGGCGGCAACTGGTACCGGTTGCAAATGACGATTGACGGGCAGACCGTTGCCACGCGCGATCTCCATGTCACCGAGGACAACGCGGCGATCGAGGGCGCGCTCAATGCCGCGCTCGTTCCCTTCGATGGCGCTCGCGTGTCGGTGACGACCGCACCGGGTACTGACAAGCCGATGATCCGCTTCCTCGGCGACCTGGCCGGCACCGACGTGGCGCCGATCGCCGTCGTGCGCTCGAGCTACGGCGTGGCGGCAAGCGCTCAAGGCTCGGTGTCCACCGCCATCGAGGGCGGAGTGTTCGAGCAGGTTCAGACCCGACTGCTGACGATCGCGGGCGCGGATGTCGCAGCACGACTCGCAACCGGCAGCGGTGACGACGCGATAGGTTTTGCCATCGAGGACCTCGATTTCGCGCTCGCCTATGCCCAGGCGCGCGCCGAGGGCGATGATCGCTACTGGCTGGCGGTGACCGGCAGCGCGGCCTCCATGGGCGTCTTCGGCACCGAGGCGATCGGCGTCGGACTGACCGGGACCGATCTGTCGGTCGAATTCAATCGCGGCTTCGGAAAGGACGTCTGGGGCCTCGCCAACAACCGGGCAGTGGACTGGTCCCAGGCCGGGCTTTCGGTCCAGGCTGGCACGGCCGACCCGATCGCGATCGATTCGGATACGGCGATCATGCAGGTGGCCGGAACGATGGAGGTCAAGCTCGGCACCTTCGTCGAGGCGAGCGGCACGGTGGTCGTGACCCAGCAGGCTGTTGAAGCACAGGTCGGCGCCCGCACCGAGCGGCTCGAGGGCTTCCTGATCGGCGTCTCCGACGCCCAGGCCCGGGTGCTGGGTATCGCGGTGGAGGATCTCGATCTTGCAGCGGCGCTGCTGAAGCCCGCTGACGCACAGGTGGGCGATGACCGCAGCTGGCTTGCGGTGAAGGCAGAAGTGGCGTCGGTGTCGCTCGATGCGCAGGCGCTCGGCTTGCCCGAGGGTCTGATCGACATCTCGGCGACGAGCCTCAGTTTCGAGACCAATCAGGCGCTGGGCAATCGAGGAGGCTTCGGCAACGACCAGGTGCTCGACCTCGGGATCATCGAGACGGCCGATGGCGAAACCATCGACCGATCGTTGACTGTGACAACGGCAATCGCGACCTCCGGTCGTGAGGCTGCGACGATGAGCCTGGATTACGGCGCCTCGGCCGGCGTCTTCAGCTCGCTCGGCTTTGATGCGAGCCTGAAACTGGGCGACTTCGTGAGCGCCGAGGGCAGCTTCGGACTCGCCCTGATGGGCCCGCGTCTCGCAACGCTCAGCGACGGCTCGCGTCGCGTCATGAATACGACCCTGCTCTCCGGGCAGGACATCGCGATCCAGGTGGGCGCGGGAGCCGGCACCGATGCCTTCGCCGGGGTCACGCTCGAGGGCGCGGGATTCGGTGTGGCGATCCTCGAGGATCTGCGGGGAGCCGGGACCTTCGTGGGTGCGCAGGCCCAGGCAAGTCGGGCGGGCCTGCAGGGGGTCGAGGGTCTGACCCTCGAGGCCGGCGGGCTGGCGCTCGAGCTCAATCTGAGTCCCGAGTCGGGTCCGCTGCGCGGCAAGGTGGTCGACTTCAGCCAGGGCGACCTCGATGGCGATGGCCTGGCTCCGGGCTATACCAGTCTGCGTCTGCGGGGCGACGAGATCAGCCGACTCGATGCTGCGACGCGAGCACTGAAGGCCGAGGGCAGCCTGAGCGTGGCTCTGGCTCAGCCGGGCGCGGCCGCGGATGCGCCCGCGCTGGTCACAGGCGGCGGCCGGTTCGTCTTTGAGCAGACCTTCGACCCGGCGACTGTGGTGACCGTGTCGCCGTCGTCGCTGCGTTCGCCCGCAGGTGAAGAAGCCGGGCTTGCGCTCGATGGCGCCCACGACACCAAGTACCTGAACTATGACGGCGCGGGCTCGGGCCTGATCGTCGAGTACTCGCAGGCCACCCGGATCGACGCGATCCGCCTGACCACGGCCGCCGATCGTCCGGATCGCGACCCGATGAAGATCGCCGTGTTCGGATCCAACGATCCGATCGAGTGGGCCAATCCGGGCTGGACGTTGATCGCCAACGATCTGGAGACGGGGCTGTCGGAGGCGAGGGGTGCGACGGTGAGCCTGGACCTGCCGGATGCGCCCGCCTACAAGTACTACCGCGTGGTCTTCACGGAGCTGCGCGTCGCCAGTACCGACGCGGCTCAGGTCGCCGAGATCGACCTCGTCCCGGTGGCCGGGCCGATGCTCGTGGGCGCGACCGGGCTCAACGCGACGGTGACGGTTGCCGGCTTCTCCGGCGGAATCGTCGACGGGCAGTTCGCGGCCGTACTGTCGGGCGAGGGTCTGGCCTTCACGGTTGACGCGCTGGCGCAGGTTCCGGTTCCCGGGCTTGATGTGAAGCTCTTCGGTCGGGTCGAGCTCGGCTTGAATCTGACCGACGGGCCGGTGGATCAGTCGGTCACTGTCGGGGGCGAGTCGATCGAGCTCCGCTTCGGCGAGGCCGGAGAGACCCGCTTTGATCTGAGCGATCTGGATGCTTCATTGGAGGGTGTGCTCGGCGATCTCCTGACGGGTGCTGCCCGGCAGATCGTCCGCTTCGAGACGCAGTTGAAGGATGCTGCGCCCTTGCCGATCCTGAATCGTACGGTCGACGACATCCTGCAACTCTCGCCCTATCTCGCGATCGGCCAGACCGTGCTGGATTATCTGGCGCTGCCCGTCGAGCAATACGGCGTGAAGGGTGCGCCCACCGTCCGGGGCCTTCAGGCCTATCTGGCCGACGAACTTGAACTGCCGCAGAACACGTCCGGGTTGATTTTCGCTCTCGACGAGGACGGGCTGCGGCTGGGCCTCGATGTCGAGCTGGCAGCAAGCATCGAAGACGTCGAGCTCGATCTGGCCCAGGATCTCAGCGCCGTTGGCCTGCGCCTCGAGGGGGACGTGACGGTCGATGCGACGGTGGCGGGCGCGCTCGATTTCATGCTCGCGGTCGACTGGTCCGATGGCATTCGAGCCGAGTTCGACCTGAATGAACTGAGCCTCTCTGCGAGCCTGAAGGCTGAAGACGTCGTCCTGCAGGCGAGTCTGGGACCGGTGGCCTTGAGCGTGGGTCGTAACGGCATCGCCGTTCCCGCCGAGCTCGATCCCGATACGGGCGAGGAGATCACGCCGGCCGTGCCCTGGGCCAAGGGTCAGGTCGATGCCGCGCTCGGTGTCACGATGAGCTGGGTGAACGGCCAACTGTCCCTGACACCCACCGCCAGCCGCTTCGATGTCGAACTGCCGCTCTATGCGTCGGTCGCGGGCTTCGATCTGGCCGGCTCGGCCACTTCGGTGCCGACGGTGGTGATCGATGCGGATCCGTTCGCCGGTGAATTCGATCTGCAGACCCGCAATTTTGAACAGCTGACCAACATCAGCCGGATGAGCATCGCCGATGTTCTGCTTGCATTGCCGGGCATTCTGTCCTACCTCGACGGGGTGAGCGCCGCATCGCTCGGGCTCGATGAGCTGCCGTTCATTTCACAAGGCGTGGATGACGTCCTCGATCTGGCGTCCGCGTTCAAGACCAAGGTGGTCGACCGGGTCGATCTCTACCGCCCCATGAAGCTGTGGACGCCGGCGGCGAATCAGAGCGTCCAGCCGGAAGGAACGGCCGGCATCACCGCTGCAGGGACGAACCGGCTGGTGGGCACACCCGGCCAGTTCGCGAGCTCGATGGCCGGGTACTGGATCACGCTCGAGGCGCAGGCGGGCGGCATGCTCGCCCCGATCCAGATCGAATCGGTGTCGGCCGACGGGTCGGCGCTCACGCTCCGTACCACCTTCACCGCCGCCCGCACGAATGTGGGGTACTCGATCCACGAGTTGCGCGAGAACATCCGGACGATCGAGGAGTTCATTGGGGCATTCAACAAGTCGAAGCTGCTGGGTGAGGGCGTCGAGGTCACCTATGACGCGGCCACTGGCGACCTGCGTATCCCGATCCGTTTCAGCCAGTCGCTGGTCGACCTGCGTTCTGCGATCGATTTCGGTCTCGGCGACTCCGAGGGCCTGAGCCTGTCCACATCGGCCCAGGCCTCGCTGGGGGTCGACGTCGACGCCGGCTTCGACCTGATCCTCGCGCTGGGCGGCGAGCGATTCGAGGTCGCAATCGAAAACCTCAGTGCACAGGCCGACCTTCTGATGTCGGTCACCGATCTCGAGGTGCTTGCCAAGCTCGGCTTCGTGGGCTTGCGCGCGGGCGGAGCGGGCAGCGGTTCGAACGTATCGCTCGATGCCACCGTCGGCTTTGCGCTCGACCGTGATTCGGAGTCGGTTGCCCCGGGCGACACGCGTTTCACGCTGGCCCAACTGGTCTCGTCCGAGGCGATCGAGGCGATCCGCTTCGACCTGTCGGGCAGCGCCGAGGCTCGGCTCTCAGGCCTGTCGGTCGTCGGTGGCCGGGGGTCGAGCTTCGAGATCGGCGAGGGGCTGGAGATTGCAATCGAACTGGAGGATCTGACCGATCTGTCCGCCGTCGAGGTGACGCTGCCCGATCTCGGTTCGATCGGGCGCCTGAGTCAGATCGGCTTCGAGGACATCATCGACGGACTCGATCTTGCGATCGGAAGCATCGACGAGTTGCTGGAAGAGCAGCCGTTCTACAACCAGACGCTACCGATCATCAATCGCTCCCTGAACGAGCTGCTCGATGTCGGTGACGCCTTCCTGGGCCGGATCGCCGATGCCGGCAAGACCCCGGCAGCGGCGCTCGACGAGGTCGAGCGGGTCATCGAGTCGGCGCTGGGCCTCAGCAACCCCGACCTGTTCGACCTGTCGCTGGGTGACAAGCAGCTCTTCCTCGATCTCACGCTCGATGCGGGCTGGCAGGGTAACTTCGGGCTGAACCTGAGCCTGAAGGAACTGGTCGAACTCGCCGGGCTGGAGATCGAGCTTCCCGAGGATCTGTTCGAGCTCGTCGATGCGTCCGGTGGCGGCAATATTGCGCTCGAGCTGGGCGCCGAGCTGGGCCTGCGGGTCGCGATTGCACTTCCGGGTGCTACGGGGATCGATCCCGTGGCGCTCATGCCGTACGATGCAGCGACCGGCGAGGGCACGCGCGTCGCGCTCAAGGCGCGGCTCGGGGCAACCGAGATCGACCTCAAACTCAAGGCCGGCCCGTTCCAGCTCGGGGTCGACGGGGGTTCGGTCGTGCTCGATTCGGACGGCCGGATCACGGCGCAACCCGACGTAACCGAGGCGCAGGCAAGCCAGGCAGAAGCCGCGGCGCCCGAGCAGCCGGCTCTGCTTCTGCTGACCTGGGCAGAAGATGAGCAGGGTATCAAGCCGGTGGTCTCGCTCGAGGGTGCGTTTGCGATCGATCTGCCGCTCACCTTTACGATCGGCAACCGCTCGGTCAAGCTCGGCAGCCTGGGCGTGGCCACCAATCCCGCCTATGGTAACCGGGGCCTCGAGGCGCTGGTGCGTGAAATCGCGAACCTTGAGCCACCCGCGGTTGCGGGTGTGCCTGCCGACGCGTCGCCGCTCACCGTCACGCTTCCCGACTTCGAGCGTTTCCTCGGCAAGCCCCCGACGCTGCTCGACGTGCTTTACGATCCCACGCCGGTCCTGGACGGGCTGGACTTTGCGCTGGGCTCGGTCCAGGACGTGTTCGAAAATTCGTTGACGGCCAACATCCCCTTTGTCGGCAGCAAGCTTTCGCAGATCGGTGGCATGGTCGGCGAGTTCCGGAACGGCTTGCTGATCGATCTGCAGAAGCGTCTGGCCGGTCCCGGCAAGACGGTCGAGGTGATGCGGGATTCGCTCTTCCTGGTCTTCCACGATCAGCTCGACATCCTGAAGGATTCCGACGGCGATCAGCTGATCACGCTGGCTGATATCGATATCGGCTTCTATGACCGTGAGGGCAAACGCATCGCCGCCTGGCTGCCCGATGCCGAGTTGCCGCGCGAGGCCGATGCTATCCGCTTCGACATGGATCTCGGCGGCCGCGTGCTCGGCACCGGCATCGACATTCCGTTCGAGCTCGACCTGCCGGGTCTGGGTATGGACTTCGACGGCGGCTTTGCGCTCGAGGCGCTCTGGCATTACGACTTCGGCTTTGGCCTGTCGGTCGCCGAGGGCTTCTTCCTCGGTACGAACGAGGATGACACGACGCCCGAGTTGCGTCTGGACCTGAATGCGTTCCTGGACGGCTCACCCGAAGACCCCGACACCGTGACCCCGTTCGAGGGCCGCGGCAAGCTACTGATCTTCGAGGCCGATGTCGTTGATCGCGACAACGATCCGGACAAGCCCGGTTTCCAGGCGAGCGGTGTTTCGGGTCGGTTGGGCATCAACCTTAACGGCAATGACGCTGGCCGGCTGACGCTCGACCAGGTGCTGTCGCGGCCGAGCGAATTGATCGCGCTCGATTTCAAGGCCGGAGCCGACATCAGGCTGGGCGCCACGCTGGGCATTGCCGGCGACAAGGGGCTGCCCGAGATCAAGGGCGATATCGTTCTGAACTGGGATTGGGACATCCGCGACAAGACCGTCAGGCTGCCCGAGTTCTCGATCGAGAACATCCGGCTGTCGCTCAACTCGATGGTGTTCGATTTCCTCGAACCGATCGCCGAGCGCATCGCCGAGATCGCCCAGCCGATCAAGCCGCTGGTCGATGCGTTCCGCACGCCGATTGCCGGTATCGAGAATCTGTCCGGCTTCGGGAAGGATCCGACGCTGCGCGGAGTCATCGACCGGATCATCGAATTGACGCCGCCGCTGCCGCTGCCGGTGCATTACGCACCCCGACTCGCGGTGGCGCAGGCGCTGATGGCCAACCAGGGAACTTTCCAGGCCGGCATGGCGCTCTTCAATCTGGCCAACCAGGAACTCACCACCCGCATGGCCAATGGCGAGCTCGTCAAGAAGCTCGATCCGGTCGACTGGAGCTTCCTCGAGGCGGTCGAGTACATCCTCGACCTGCCCGAGGAGATCACAAAGCTCAAGAGCCAGGGCGCCATTCCGCTCGGGCACATCTACGATATCCTGGGCACGCCAAGGCTGGTGTCCTTCCTGAACGCAGACAAGACCGCGGTCAATCCCGAGACCTACGAGGGCGGCTTCACGATCACCAATCCGGCCGAGCTGGTGGAGTTCGGGGTCGACGCGGTCAACGGCCTCTTGGGCGAAGTCGGCATGGAAGTCGAGATCGTCAAGAAGAAATCCTCCGGTCTCACGGTCACCCAGCGTTCGGGCTTCCAGTTCCTGCCCTACGTGCTCGACATCGG
>JBIKTA010000070.1:0-8382 GCA_044348315.1 Burkholderiaceae bacterium
GCCCTCGGTGGCCACCGCCGCATAGAGCCAGGCATCGGCCGTCGCGCTCGTATTGCTGTAAAGCATCACGTAGTAGAGGCCGTTCTCGACCTGACTGCCGACCACGTTGGCCGCCAGCAGTCGGGCGACCTGATCGAGTGCGGTAGCGTCATTGATATCGCCCCAAGCCCGGCTGGTATCGTCGGTGAACGCGGCGCTGAACTCCAGCACCTGATTGGCGCTCAGCTGACCGGCCAGCAGACCCGCGATGTCGTTGGCGAAGCCTGGATTGCCCACCGCGTCACCGCGATCGTTGACAAAGGCCAGCCGGTCGGGCGCGCTGCCTGCCGCCGAAAAGCCATTGATCGACGCGGCCTGCGTGCCCGCGCCAACCCCCGGCCAGAGTGCGATGGTCGCATTGAGACTGGCCGCATTGCCGAACTCACCGCCCACATCGACGATGGCTCCGCCAAGGCCGCCGCCAAGGCCACCGATATAGTTACCCCAGTTGGTGTTGTTGACAAACACCAGATCCTGGCCGCCCGCGACGAGATCCACGGTCAGGGCACCCCGCAAGGCGTCCGAACCTGCCGTGCGAATGGCATCGCTGCCGGTGCTGCCCAGGATGTGCGCCGCCCCACCCTGGGTGAAGTCATTGACCGCCCGAAGCGCGTTGGGCGTATCTGCAGAGTCCGTCGCAATCGCCAGGCCGCCCACCCGCGAGCGGATGAGCCCGGGCTGAACGTCGGTGAGCGCCTCGCTGCTCAGCTCATAGCGCTCGATGCCATCCACCCCTCGAACCTGCGGAACAAAGCCATCGACCAGGCCGCGATCCAGGATGCGGTTCGCGAAGATGATCGTCTGCTCGACAAAGAGGGTATTGACCACAAACGACGACCCGCCCGTCTCGAGCGAAGCATGCTGCATCGTGGTGAGCCGCAGTTGCGCGCGCTGATCATCAAAATCTACGATCACGCCATCCAGCGTACCAGACGCACCCGGCTGGCTGATCACGCTTCCACTCGCGATGCTGCCCCCACCGCTGACATTCAGGATGTCGACACCGACCAGATCACCGCTCGCCCGACCATTGAGCCGGACGGTATTGGTGCCCGTCGTGCCGAACAGAATCGACTGATTGTTGTTGCCCAGCCTGACGTCGTTATTGCCGCCCCCCTCGACACCGATCTGCCAATGCCGAATCGACGGATCGAGCTGGAATCCGCCCGTGAGCGCGCCATCGGTCGTATCGACCCTCACCGTCGCCGACCCGCTCGGTGCCTCGAGCAGCGCCGTGGCGGGCTCATCGTGCGCCTGCCGGATATCGGTGAACACCGCCTCAGCGGAAGAGCCCGCCTGCAGCTGCGCGCTGCGCAGCATCACCGAGCGCGAGTTGCTGATCACCAGCGTAAGCGCACCCCCATCGGTCAACTGGAAGGTGGCGCCCCTCAAATCGAAGACGCCTTCGACCGCAACCCCCCGGCCGACGTGCACCTCGTTCTGTCCCGCACCCAGATCAAACAGCGCGCCTGCCACCGGGGTAATCGCCCGATCGCCGCCCGCCATCTCATGGTGGAAGTAAAGCGAATCGTCGCCACGACCGGTCTCGATCTGGCCCGTGTAGGTGAGTGACGGCGCATTGGAATCGGTCGCCAGATCGGCATCAAACAGGTAGACGTCGACCGAGGCCGCATCCGGCAGCGAAGAACCGTCGAGCTGGCCCCTGAGCCCACGCACGACGTAGGAACTCGTGCCGTTCACGATCAACCGACTATTGGTGCTACCCACCTCAACCAGCGCGCGCGCGTCGACCGCAATCGCGCCGCTATCGCTGTTGATCCGGTTGTCACCCGACTGGCCCGTTCCAAGCGCGACGTCCAATGCAGCCCCAGAAGCTGTCGTAATGGTGATCGCCCCGGTTGCCTCGCGGGCATCGACGTCGGCAACCAGGCCGGTCAGGGTGAGCGCGCCCCCATCGCCGAGCCGAATGACATCATTCGCCAAGGCCGTACCGTTATGAATGGTGATCGCAGTGCTGCTGTCGATCTGGAACGTGAAGGGATCGCTCCCACCTCGGCGGGCCAGCGTCGCCACGCTCTGCTGGACGGCCGAATTGGCCAGCGGACTCGCCAGATCCCGCACCGTCACCGACCCCAGGCCGGTCGTCGTCAGCTTCGAGCCCACCGCGAGCTCGCCGGCGTACACCGTGGCCTCGTCGTTCTGATCGATCACCCGTACCGTCGTGTTGCCCAGCCCGGTAACAACCACGATCGGCTGCCCCTGGCCCTGTGGATCATCCCGTGTCGATACCGTCAACGAGCCGGTCAGGGGACCTGAGTCATGCGAGGCAGCATTCACCATCCTGGCAGAGTCAGTCACCACGACCGCGCTCTGGCCGCCCAGCGTGAGCATGGCCGCAGCATCTTGCTCCACCGCAATCACGTCGATCCGATCGCTGGCGCTCCGCCCGTCGATACTCATGTCACCGGTGCCCGTACGGACCAGCAGAATGTTGTCAGAAACATCGGCTGTGGTAACCCGAACGTGACCGGATGTTGCCCTCGCGTCCAGTTCGCCTGCCTTGAGGCCATTGACAACGAACTCGACCCCCGGTGCGAGCTCCATCAGCATGATCTCGTCAGCATCACCCAGGAGACCGTTGTACACCACCGCCCGCGTCTCACTGGCAATCGTCACGGCCGCGATGAGGGGCGTGCCCGTATTGCCGAGTGTGACCTCGATACCGCCCGCCGCCCGGTTGACCAGATTGGCTGCGAAATCGAGCACCTGAAACCTGCCATCGCCTGTGGTCGTCAGCTGACCGCCCTCTGGCATCTTGCCCGCCGATACCTTGACCGTCTCATCCGTACGATCGGAATCGATCGACATGTTTGACACGCCGGTGACCACCTGCACGACCGGACCACTGGCGATTGCTTTCGGGATGGGGCTCTCGTCCGCACCCGTGTGAACCTCGATCACGTTACCCGTCAGCGCCGAGGTGTCGAGTATCGCCGTGAGGTTGGACACCACCAGGGTCTGAACCTGCCCCGACACCGTAAGCTTGCCCAAACCGGTGAGCTTCGCGGCATCGACCTCGACCACGTCGTTGTTATCAGCCAACTCGATCGTGGTGTCACCACTGCCGGTCGCGATCGAAATACGGTCTGCCGCCGAATCATTGGCGGTGGTGACCCTCAAGGTCCCCGTCAGGAGATTGCTGGCGATGATCTCGCTGTCGACCTTGAGCCCCAGCACCTCGACCGCACCCGGACCGGTGAGCGTGAGTTTGGGGGTCGGCGGCCCGGCCCTGAGACCTGCTGCATCGATGACCGTACGACTGCCGGGCTCGGCGGTCACGCTGAGATCACCCTGCGTCCAGGACCGTGAAAGCTGCCGAATACCTTCCGATCCACCGCCCAGCGCGACGACCGCGGCCCCGGCGAGCAACCCACCCACTGCCACCGTCCAAGGCGGCAACTTGCTGACATTGACCCGCGAGGCGTCGTCGGTCTGTCCCGTCTGGGCCTGCGCGTACTCGATCCGATCGCCCACGCCCGTCGCGGAGGCGCTCAAGTCCCAGTCACTCTCGATCGCGGCCGCATCGTCCACGGCGCGAATCCGCTCCGCATCGGCCTGCTCATCGGCCGGGTCCGAGACCCGCGCCTCGCCCTCTCGGTCGGTACGCCCGCGCAACAGATCGTCCGCCTGAAACAGACCCTCCCACCACGCCGGCGCGCTTGGCAGGGCTTCAGGCACCCGGATCGAATTCCGGTCGCTCCGAGCAGTGGTCTTCGCAGAACGCGCCTTGATCGCAGGAGGGCTGTCGAAGGCGGGAGAGGGGGAAAAAGATGCGCTCATAATCGATCCGGTCGGTTTACTGAGCTGACCCCGTCTCGCCCAGGGCGGACAGGGAGGAAAAATAAATAGCAGCCAAGCGGAATCATCGCACACCACAAGCGTGATTGGCGTCACTGCGCCGCATGCTCGCGCGGCCGTCCGATGTTAAGGCGAGCCCTCTCGACAAGTCTGACCAGATCTGATGGGGAAAAACGCTAACTAGCTGGCCCGCGCAACGGTTGCCAGCCGTATCGGCGGGCCACAAGGGCGTACACCGGGCCCATCGAAACGACCAGCACGATGTAGCGAAAAACCTGAAATGTGGCGACGACCGGCACGCCCAGTTGTAGCGCCTTGGCGGTCAAACTCATCTCGGCCACGCCCCCGGGCGAGGTGGCGAGCACCATGGTCGCGAAGGGCACGCCCGAGACCCACGCCAGCAGCCAGGCAAACGCGATCGAGAGCACGACTGCCACGACCGTGACCACGGCCATGACCCCAAGGTATCTCGGTGCCGACCGAAAAAACCCGGGCACGAAACGGCTGCCCAGCGACAGGCCGATCAGTAACTGCCCGAGGTTGATCAGGAGATTGGGGAGCGCACTCCATTGCACCCCGGCGATACCGGTGGCCCCGATCACAAACAGCGGGCCCAGCACCCACGCGTTGGGCAGACCGGCGCGCGCAGCCATTCCGCCTGCCATCAGGGCGACCGCGATCAGCCAGCCCACGCTCTCGGGATCGAATACCCGACTCGCCTGCAGGGAGGCATCGTTTCCCTGAACGCCGAGAAATTGAAAACCAAACGGTATCACGGTGACCACGATCAGCACGCGCAGGGAATGGCCGGCAATCATCAGCGGCATCGAGCCGCCCGCGCGAACCCCCTGGAGCGACATCTCGGTCGCGCCACCGATTGAGCCGCCAAAGAAAGCGGTCGCCGGATCCGCGCGCGCAAAGCGCATCAGCGCCCAGGTGAACGCCATACCAAGGAGACCCGCATAGACGGTCGCAAGCAGCAGATAGGGGCCCAGCGCCACCACCCGACCCGCCACCTCGGGCGTGAAATAAAGACCCAGCGCAGTCCCGACCACCCACTGGCCCGCCTGCCGCGGCCCGGACGATACGCTGAGGCCCGCCCCCCTCAGGTTGAGCGCCGCGCAGACGAAGAGCGGGCCCAAAAACCAGGGCAGCGGAAAGCTGAGCCAGGAGGCGACAACGCCGCCGATGCTGCCGGCCAGCAGCGCCCAGGCGAGAGAGGTCAGAGCGGACACGCGAGCGATCAGCGTCCAGGCATTGAGGAGAACACGCCGACGAAGTTCAGCGACCCAGCAGCGGCAGCGTGCCGTTTCCCGAATCGCCGATCAGGCCGCTACGGGTGTAGATGCCCAGCTTGTCGCGCGTATCGGCGATATCGAGATCACGCATTGACAACTGGCCAATGCGATCAGCGGGGGTGAACGCACCCTGCCCACTCTCCATCGTCAGTCGCTCGGGATGATAGGTGAGATTGGGGCTCGAGGTATCGACGATCGAATAGTCGTTGCCACGGCGCAACTCGAGCACAACCTCTCCGGTGACCGCGCGAGCAACCCAGCGCTGCGCGGTCTCGCGCAGCATCAGGCTCTGCGGATCGAACCAGCGGCCGTGATAGAGAAGCTTGCCGAGCCGTCGGCCGTTGGCTCGGTATTGCTCGATCGTGTCCTCGTTGTGAATACCGGTCACGAGCCGCTCATAGGCAATGTGCAACAAGGCCATGCCGGGGGCCTCGTAGATGCCGCGGCTCTTGGCCTCAATGATGCGGTTTTCGATCTGATCACACATGCCCAGGCCATGGCGGCCACCGATCCGGTTGGCTTCCTCAAAGAGCGCGACCGCATCGGCAAAGCTCTGGCCATTGAGCGCGACCGGGACGCCCTCCTCGAAGCGGACGGAAACGGTCTCACGCGCGATCGCCACCTCATCGCGCCAAAAGGCCACCCCCATGATCGGATTGACGATCGAGATGCCCTTGTTCAGGAACTCCAGATCCTTGGCCTCGTGCGTCGCGCCCAGCATGTTGGAATCGGTCGAGTACGCCTTCTCGACACTCATCTTGTAGGCAAACCCCTGAGCGATCAGGTACTCGCTCATCTCTTTTCGCCCACCGAGCTCATCGATGAAAGTCTGGTCGAGCCAGGGTTTGTAGACCCGCAGACGCGGGTTGGCGAGCAGCCCGTATCGATAGAAGCGCTCGATGTCATTACCCTTGAACGTGCTGCCATCGCCCCAGATATTGACATCATCTTCCTTCATCGCCACGACCAGCGCGGTGCCGGTCACAGCCCGGCCGAGGGGCGTGGTGTTGAAGTAGGTTGCACCTCCGGTGGAAATGTGGAATGCCCCGCACTGAATGGCCGCGATGCCCTCGGCCACCAGTTGCGCCCGGCAGTCGATCAGGCGGGCAATCTCTGCGCCGTAGGCAATCGCCCGACGCGGAATGTCCTCGTAATCCGTCTCATCGGGCTGGCCGAGGTGAGCCGTGTACGCGCAGGGTATGGCGCCCTTCTCGCGCATCCAGCGTACCGCTGCTGACGTATCGAGGCCGCCGGAAAAAGCGATGCCGACCCGCTCACCGACGGGCAGGTTCTGGAGGATGTTTTGGCTCATGGACGATCCGGGTCAGGAATGCGACAAACCCGTAACGGTAACACGAGCGGCGGGGTTTTTTGACGCGGCGCGACGCGCCCCGCGCCAACGCTGCGGCAGGCATAAGCGTTCCCAAGCGCAGGGGCATTTCAATCATTGGGCGCGGGCGTCGACCCAGGCCGCCTGCAGCCAGTGCAGACGCGTCTGCGAAAACCGCCACGGAATCATCACGCCACGGGTACCAACGGGAAAAATGCCCGCTGTCAGATGATCCTGCCAGATGCCGCGGCCACCCGCCTGCTGGTAGAGCCGCTCGTGAGACAACTCATGCGATTGACCCGTATCGAGCACCCCATGCGATTGACCCGTATCGAGCACCCCATACGATCGATACGGGTCTGGCGCATGGTCCGACCGAGGCTCACCCTCCGTCACCCGATTCAGACACCTGACGCCCCCCTCAGCGGAGAGCTCGAACTTGATCGGTACGGCAAACGCACTGCCCGCCGCACGCGCCGCTCCGGAGAGATAGTCATGCACGCTGCCCCACAGCCGACCCCTCAGTGCCCCGTGCAGCGACTCCAGCCAGCGCTCAAGCACCTCGCCCTCCGCGCAACGATAGATCTGCTGGCCCAGCAGATTATCGAAAAACAACACCGCATCCGGCCATCGCACCAGCATCTCTTCGAGGTACGCAAGCGCATCGAGGCCATGCCAGTGCCATCGCACGCCCAACCGGTCAAGCGCGCGGCCGTGTCGAATCGCAAAGAGTGGACGGGCCAGGGGGTCGAGATCGAGCACCTCGATCTGGCGAAATCGGGCCAGCCAGGCGCCGGGGATCATCCACCCGGCGCTCGCACCGATCCAGACGAGTCGATCCGGTACAGGGGCGGGAATGCTGCCGAGCCAGCGATCGAGTCCGACTCGGGTCGGTGCCCATCGGCCGGATGAGCGCAGCGCGCGGAGATGCCAGCGCCAGCCTCCGGTTGTAGCCGCTCCGGGCAATGCGGCAGGGAGCCCGCCCGGACCGACCGGGGCACCTCCCGCGCGCGGCGCAGCGGCCCCAGGCGCAGCGGCCCCAGGCGAGCCGACCGCCCCGAGCCGAGCGCTGGGGGGCGGCTCGCTCAAACCCCTTCAGCCGCCGGCCTGTTAAAGAAAACGTCCTGCTCGATCGCCTTGCGGGCCTGCTGACCGGTGTAATGGTCCGGCCAGCGCAAGGCGACCAGACCCCGATCGACCGCGAAGGCCGTGCAACCATCGATGCGGACCGGGCGGCCCGAGGCGTCGAGCTGGTCGGGTCTCGCCATGCGGATCTCAGCAATCGCCTGATAGGCGGCGGTCGCCATCGGGATCAGCAATTCCATCAAATGGGTACAACCTTGGGCCCGTCCGAGCCGCTGCTTGACCGCAAAGCTCCAGCCCGGCCCGATCTTGAGGCCGATCAGCCGATCGAAATTTGCGCCGCCTTCGGAGCACATCGGATAAGGGCGCGCGTCGCTCGCGGTCTCGACACCGTGTATGACCAGATGATCATCCACGACCAAACGCACCCAGAGGTCGTGAACGAACTCGCCCTCGCCCAGGACACGATCGCCGATGAAGAGCTTCATCGACCGGGCCCGCTGGTCGGTCACGCGGCCTTCGACGTCGATCAGCCCGTCGCGCCGCCGGTAGGCATTCATCTCGATGCGGCGCAGGTGCATGGGTTCTCGGTCCTGCTGGGCGGACCCGTTCGAAAGCGGCATGGTGATGCGTGGCCTCAGTGTTTGGAAGGTCGGATAATCCGGTTGCGCAGCACGCCAATCCGCTCGACCTCAAGCTCGACCACATCGCCTGGCGAGAGAAAGCGATTGAGCTCCAGACCGCAGCCAGTCGGCACCGTACCCGAAGCGATGACCTCCCCCGGATGCAGGGTCTCCGACTGCGACACAAACG